>NZ_JBHSGO010000207.1:0-24124 GCF_042654485.1 Falsiporphyromonas endometrii
TTCTTCATGCTTAACCATTCGTTTTGACAACATTTCAATGATCTCTTTAGTGTTTTCGAACCGACTTTTGTCAGTTCTATTGTTTAACTTTTAATTTTTCGGTAAAAATTTACCGAAGTATTGTTATAACAGAGCGAGTTTTAAAAGAAATAAGTATAGTTTTAAGTTAAATGCAAAAGGAAAGTCTATGAAAAGATTGACTCTATTCTTCTTATGCTTGTTTGCTAGCATAAGTTGGGCAGCTGCCCAGAATAGGACGATTAAAGGTACTGTTATCTCAGGAGAAGATAACTTGCCCGTAATCGGTGCCAACGTAGTGGTGGTAGGCGAAACAACTATTGGTACAGTGACCGACTTCGACGGTAACTTTACTCTAAGTGTGCCTGCTAAAGCTAAGCAGCTGCAAGTATCTTACACAGGTCTAAAGACTCAAATTGTCCAAATTGCTCCGCAGATGAAGATCGTTCTTCAATCTGATACGGAGGTTCTTAAAGACCTTGTCGTTGTGGGTTATGGTACAGCAAGAACTATTAAGTCTGTTGCTGGTTCTATTGCCCGTGTATCAAGTGATCAACTTCAGGAAAAACCGGTTGCGAACATCATGGATGCTTTGCAAGGACAAGTTGCCGGTATGAACGTAGCTACTAGCTCTGGTGACCCTAATGCCGTGGCTAGTGTTCAAATTCATGGTAACGGTTCTCTCGGTGCAAGCTCAGCCCCTCTATATATTATAGACGGTGTGCAGACAACTCCGGGTGTGGTTGCTTCATTGAACTCTAATGACATCGAAAGCATCTCTGTACTTCGTGACGCATCAGCGACAGCGATTTATGGTGCTCGTGCTGCAAATGGTGTTATCTATATTACTACTAAGCGTGGTAAGAGTGGTGAACAAGCTCGTATTACAGCATCAGCTCAGTTTGGTATTTCACAGCTAATCAGCCGTGGTGAATACAACAACATGATGGATGGTGAAACATTGCTTGCTTATCAGGCAAGACATGACTTCCAAAAGCCTTATGACTGGTCAAAGTCAAAACCTTGGACTGCAGATGATTTGTGGAAACAAATGAAAGATGTTAAGAACTTTACTCTTGGAGAAAGAGGTCATGATACTGACTGGCTTGACTATTTCATGGGTAAGAATGCTCCGACAACACAGGCAGACCTTTCTCTTATGGGAGGTAGTGACAAGACTACTTATTTCTTGTCTTTTGGCTACTTCGATCAAGAAGGTATTTCAAGATCAACATCTGAATTTACAAAATATACAGGTCGTCTAAATCTTGAAAATAGAGCTAAAGACTGGTTGAAAATTGGTCTTAACATGACTGGTGCTTTTACAAAGGCTAAGACATCAAGAGGTTTTGGTGGCGCTTATGTGGATGGTGGTACTTTTGGTGCTTTGTTCCAGGCTCCATATATTACTCCGTATTATCCTGATGGATCTCCAATTGTAGATGAAAATATCATCACTGCTTTTGGACCTATTACGTCACCTTACTACTCAAATAAAAATTATCCTCGTAAGGATGAGACAGATCTATTTGCGGCAAGTGCTTATGCACAGCTTACACCGGTAAAGGGACTTACTCTTAAAACTCTTGGTGGTGTAGACTTAAATATTAATCATTATAGAGCTTCTGCTCTTCCTTCTGCTGCTCTTGGTGATGGCCTTGGACAGAGATTGGAAAGCTTTAGCAAGTCTCGTCGTTTTACAACAACTAATACAGCTGAGTATAAATGGGATATTAATGACAACAACCGTCTGACATTCCTTCTTGGTCAAGAGTATGTTGCTTATAAAGGTCTTGGTTTTCAAGCTGTTTCTAAGGGGCAACAAGATGATAGATTCTTGATGTTGCAACAAGGCCAAATGGGGAACTTCCTATCTCTACCTTCTTCCAGTGAATCAGAATATGCTTACAATTCATATTTTGGACGTATCAACTATGACTTCGATCGTTTCCTTTTCTTGGATGCTACAGTTCGTAATGATGCATCTTCAAGGTTTGGTGATAATCACAGAAGTGGTTGGTTCTACTCATTCGGTGCGATGGCTGACCTTCACGAAAAGTTGATGCCGGACAATGAAAAGGTGTCTTCTCTTCAAGTAAAAGCCAGCTATGGTACAACAGGTAACTCTGAAATTGGCAACTATTCATCAATGGCTTTAGTGGGATCTTCTCACTACACAGATGGTCTTGCACTTTCTGTTATTTCTGCAGGTAACCCGGACCTTTCTTGGGAAACACAAAAGAAATTGAACTTTGGTGCAGCTGCTGGTTTCTTCAATGATCGTTTGAACGTAGACTTGGATTTCTACCTTCGTAAGACTACAGATATGTTGATGGATGTTCCAATGCCTTATTCAACAGGTTTCGGATATCGTTATGAAAATGTTGGTGCAATGGAGAATATGGGAGTTGACCTTACTCTTGACGCTTCTATTGTACGTACAAAAGATTGGGCATTCAATGCAAAGGCAACATTCAACTATAACAAGGAAAAAGTTACAGAACTATTCTATGGTTTGGATGAATACGAAATTCCTGGTACATCTGTAAGATATGTGGTAGGTGATGCTACTCAACTTTCTATGCCGGACTTTGCTCGTATTAATCCTGAGAATGGTGCGCCACAATGGTATGTTCCAAATACTCCGGCTGCTAATGAATATTATCAAGGTGATCGTGTTAAGGAATACAAAGGTCGCAGAGTAACAGAAGATTTTAATGACGTACTTCTTACAGGTGCTACAGGAAAGAAGAGATTTGCTCCATTTAATGGTGGTTTCTCTTTCAATCTTTCATGGTTGAAAGTTGGTTTAACTCTTCAAGCTGACTTTGCTTACTCTCTGGGAAAATACATGATCAATAATGACCGTTTCTTTACTGAAAATAACTCAGAAGATTTCTTGATGTCTAACCACTCAACAAGAGTGCTTGACGAATGGACTCCTGAAAACAAAAATGGTAAGATTGGTAAGTTTGGTAATTCTGGTAATATGCAGTTTGATACAAGATTGCTTGAAAATAGTTCTTTCTTAAGAATGAAAAATCTTCAATTGACTTATCAGTTGCCTTCTTCTGTATTCTCAGAGAAGACTGTGATTTCTGGTGCAAAGGTTTATGTGTTGGCTCGTAACCTCTTTACTGTAACCAAGTATAAAGGTTTTGACCCGGAGCCAATCTCTAACTTGTCAATGAACCAGTTCCCTAATACTCGTCAGTTCATGGCCGGTGTTCAACTTCAGTTCTAATTATTAATGAATTAAGAATAAGTGATGAAAAAAATATTTTCAATCATAAGCGCAGCTTTGATCCTATTCTCTGTCACATCATGTGACTTGGATAGAGAGCCGGTTGGAGAAGCTCAACAAGCTCCGTTTAGCTCTTATAAAGAGATAGGGTTCTACTATGATGGTGTTTACCAGTATCTGCGCTCCGCTGAGAACCCATCAAATTATGGCTTGTCTGATTATTTGACAAACTATTATACATCATCAGATATTGATGGTGGTACATGGGCACCATTTTTCCACTGGGATAAGTCTCGTTTGCTTGATAATGATATGATCAATAATTATTATGCAGCTTACTCTGTATTGACCATGCAGGCAAACTACTTTATCATGAGAGGTGAAGAGGCTCTAAAGAATAATCTTCTTGAGAAGAAAGATGAGATAGATCGTCTCAATAAAATGATTAATGAGGCCAAGGTGATGAAGGCTGTTTCTATCTACCGTCTAATGCTTCGTTATCAAAAGGGAAGATATACAAAGGATAACTGTAATGATCCAAACTCTGGTGTTTGTCTTGCAAAAGATTACAATCCTTTAGCTATGCTTCCTCGTTCAACAAAAAAGGAAAGTTATGACTATGCTCTTCAGCTTCTAGATGAAGCCTTGAAAGGTGGACTTATGAAAAAATCTGATTTTGCAGGTGTTCCTGATCGTATTACAGATGATTATGCACATGCAATGAAGGCTCGTATATATCTTCAAATGGAAGAGTATAACAAGGCAATCAGTGAGTGTGATGCTTTTATTGCGAACTATCCGTTGACTGTACTTTCAGGAAATACTGCTAGTGATATTCAAAAATTGCTAGATATTTATGCTGATAAGACTTCTGAAAACATGGTTCAGCTTTATGCTAATAGTCGTGTAGGTACTTTTGGACAGATGCCGGGCTGGATCGGCGGTACTTGGGTTCCTTCTAAGAAGGTTAAAGGAACTATGTTCTATCGTATTTATCCTTTAGCTTTCCCATCAAAGGAAACTGTTGATCTTCTAACTTCTAATCAAAATGATATTCGTGGTAAGGCTTGGATAAAGGATACAGAAGTTATTGCTGAAGGTTATCCTACCACTCCCCTTATTACTAAATTTACTGGTAATTTGAGTTATGAGACTATTCCGGAGAGACCTACTCACAGGTGTCCTGTAAATCTCTGTAACATTGCTGAGATTTATCTTATAAAGGCAGAAGCTGCTGCTAGAGAAGGTGATGCTAACGATGCTTCTGATGCATTGTCTGCCCTTGCTGCTGCTCGAGGTTTCCAACTAGATCCTATTGCAGATGCTGATGAGGCTCTTGACCTTGTTAAACTTGAACGTCGTCGTGAGCTTATTGGTGAAGGTATGTACTTAAATGATATGCAACGTTGGAATATGCCGTTCGTAAATGGAACTCCAAATGCTAGCAATCAAATTGTTGGAGCATTTAACAATCAAGTTAATGTTTCTATACCTGCAGGTAGTATTTTGTTCTCTTGGGAATTCCCAAGAAATGACCGTCAGTCTAACAAAAATCTTAAAGGAAATTGGGATTGATAGTATTTATTTAGCTCAGTAATCAAGCTAATTTTTAACTTTGAGGGGCTGTGTCAAAATTCCAGTTGACGCAGCCTCTTTTATATGTCCGTTCGGCAAGAGCATTGTCTCAATGGTGTAAGTCCCGAATGAGCCTAATTGCGGTCATCACCTGGCTAAAGGCAGGGGAGTCCATTGCGAAGTGGAATCTGAAAGAAGCCGTATGCAAACATCTGACCTAACGGACAGAAACTTCTTATAAGTCATTTGCCCGTGGATGAGCTTGCATAACAAATCAAAGCCCCATAGCTATTGGGAACGGTTTGTGTAAATGAAGTGGGTATAAGCTGGAAAGACAAAGCCCTTAAGCGAGGAGGTCACACGGATGTGAAGATTAGTTTATCTTACGAAATCCAAGGCGAAAAGCTTGCCGTGAGAAGTCTGCCTAGGTCATAGTAGAAGAGGCATCGGTAACACTCTGCGAAGGACCTAAGCTAAATTAAACCCAGATTTGTCGTTAGATGGCAAGTTCTAATGATCGTCTTTGGGAATTTTTTTTCTTAATTGCTGTTGTATACTTTTGAAGAAGTCGAATAACTCAGAGAGTGACAACCTCTTGGATGCATCTTGGAGTTGTATGGCTAACCCTCTAATAACATCCTGAATATCTGTTACTAATATGGGCTGCAGGATACTAATAATCATGCAATATTCAAGAGAATTGTTCGATTTACACTTTCTGAAATTTTTGTATTAGACTTCTTTTTTTATCAAATCAGCGTATCTGATTTCTAAATTATTCGTATCTTGCGTGTCACAAATTAAGAATGTAATTTATAATCCAATGAGAAATTTTTATTATTCCCTTTTGGGCGTTGCCTCTGCGCTAGTTCTGAATTTTGGGTTTAGCCATTCAGCTTTAGCTCAACAGGAGTTTGGGGGTAAGCCATTAAGCTTTGATTCGAATTCTGTTTCTTCGTCATTGCGTTCGCAAACTTCAATTTCTTCTATTAAATCCATTCCAATGGATATAAATCTTTCTGATTTTATTCAGCAGAAAGATTGGGAGACTCAAAATTATGGAGCACCCTATTCTGTAGGTTATGTTAAGAAGACTAATGTAGACTTTTCAAAAGAAGCCGAAAGAATAGGGCTTTCTAGTGGTAAGATTGTATATAGGCTACGTATGCGCTCTGAAGGAGCTAGAGAGGTTACTCCTCTTTATAGCAATTTCCTAATTCCTAAAGGCGCAAAGCTTTATGTTTATGATCCAGCTAAGAAAACGGTTCACGGAGCTTATACATTTGCTACTCATCCTCAAGCTGGTGCTTTCTCTTCTATGCCTGTCTTAGGAGATGAGGTTATTTTTGAATACGAACCCAATGACTCAGGAGAGATGCCACAATTAGTTATTAGTGGTTTGGTGCATAATTATCGCCCGGTCTTATTTGATGCCAATGATGAAGAAGAATCTTCTATTTTCGGAAAGGAGATCAACGTCAATTGTGTTCAAGGAGATGATTGGAAGGACCAAAAGGCGGGGGTGTGTAAAATGTATATGGTTATTGGAAATGGAGCTGGTTTCTGTACCGGTGACCTTATGAATAACACTAATCAAGATTTTAAACCATATATTTTGTCAGCTGCTCACTGTGCATCTACAACTACTTCTTTTAAACCAACAAGTACTGACCTAAATCAATGGCAGTTCTTTTTTCATTACGAAAAGCCTTCTTGTGCCAACAGTTCTTTCTCACTTAAGAATCAAGTGAAGACTATGATTGGTTGCTCACGTAAGGCCTTCCTTCCTATTGCTGGTCAGTCGGATGGACTTTTGGTCCAACTTAACCAAACTGTTCCTGATGAATATAGAGTTTATTATAATGGTTGGGATCGCTCAACATATGTGAATAATACTGATATCAAGGGACTTGTAGGTATTCATCATCCTGCAGGCGATGTGAAAAAGATTTCTGTGCTTTATCCTAATTCAGATTTACAGATCAGTACTTGGACAAAACCAAATGGTTATCCTAAAGCACACTATTTTTTCAAATATGATGAGGGAGATACAGAGGGTGGTTCTTCTGGCTCTTCAATTTTTGCTAATAAAAATAAATTGGTTATTGGTACATTGACTGGTGGAGGTCTTGGTACTCAATATTATGGGCGTCTTACGTATCATTGGGATAAGTTTCCTGAAAAGATGAGTCAGTATCTTGATCCTAAAACAAATGGAAAGGCATATACGTGTCAGGGCACTTATAAAAATGATATGAAGCCTGTGTATCCGGTTAATGATATAACTGTTGTTAATGGATCAAATGAGAGGGAATTTATTATTACGTGGAAGTCTCCTTACAATGCTAAGTATGCTTTAGATAAGTATGGTTCAAAAGCAGTATCGTATACCCTTAGTCGTAATGGAACACCTATTGTAGGAAAACGCATATACGATGATGGAAGCGGTACTATGAAATTTGTGGATAGTGATATTCCCGAGGTTGCACTTAAGGGAGGCGTTGTAAAGTACTCGATTAGAGTGTCTTATGCATTCCCTAAAAATCAAGGTGGCTCGTTTGGATTTGATTCAGAAGAGGCTGCCGGCATGGTACAAAATCTTGTTACTACTATTAAACCTAAGAGTGTCTCTCTCAATTCTCAAGGTACAGGTACATCTATCAAATGGTCTGCGCCACTTTACCCACAAGAATGGTCTAAGATAGGTGTTGGAATAACCGAATATGCTCCTAAAAATATGCTTTCTGTAAAGATTGGGTATAGTCAAAAGCTAGATTTTGGTAATGGTGATGGTCAGAAAATTACGCAACCTTATACTTATTATATTGAAAGATGGTCGCCTGGTATTCTTCCGGAATCTGTGGGAAATGATAAACTTTCTCTTTATGTTTCTCAGCTTGATTTTATTCCTAACAATACTCAAGTTGGAAAAAGTGACTTGTATGTTTATCTTTCGTATGATAAATCGGTGAGAGATAATTCAGTTTATAAGAAGCAGGTGATTCAGAAGGTTTCCGTTGCGCAAAATGAGGTAGGTAAGTGGAAACATGTTGTTTTTGATCATCCTATCCCACTTGATCCATCTAATATGTTGCAAATTGGATTTAGATCAACTAATATGCGCAACAATCCAACTAGTTTGACTTATATGTCAGGTTCTTCTGATGGAGAAAAGGCTAAGGTTGCTTCAGCTCACATGCTTTTCACTAACTATAACCATTACGGTGAATATGGTTATACTGGAGAAGCTATCTTCCCTCTAAGTTTTGTTGGAGTACCAAGTGTAGATCTTAATTATATGGCAATGAAGGTGATTGTTACATCTTCTTTTGAAAAGTTAGATGCTCCTATCACACAGCCAGATTATAGTTCATCTGTTTTTTCAATCCCTCCTGTTGTTACTGGTTATAAGGTAATGAAAGATGGTAAGGAAATTGCTACAACGAAGGCTATTAGTTTGTCTTATCTTGATAGAGACAATAAGTCTGGTGAAGGTAACTACGAGATTGTGCCTATTTACAATTCACAATCTTTGGATACTCAATTGGTAAGTAAGGCTCAAATGTCTAAGGTTGTTCCTACAATGGTAGAGTCAACTGTAACTTATAGTGGTGATGTTGCAGATATTGCTGTTTATTCAATGAATGGTGAACGTGTAGCATTTGTTGCTAATGTTGAAAATGGTGGATCAATAGATCTTCAGACTCTTGAACCTGGATCTTACCTCGTAGTAATGACTACTGCAGAAGGCAAGGTAGAGCAGAAGATTGTTAAGAAATAATCTTCAATTAGCTAATCATAGTTTATTTAAATATCTTTATAAAGGGGTTGTTCCGTAGGGAGCAGCCCCTTTTCTTTGGTTCGTTCGACATGGGTATAATCAAGTGGGTGCACTTTATGGCAGTAAGTTTTAGCGTAATGACAAGGTCGTCCATACCAATCGGAATGTGAAAGAAGTCGGAAGTAAAATACTGTTTTGACGAACAGAGACTTGAAAGGGAGGCATTTATCGCAAAGCAATATCAACCAATTGGTACCAAGGAAAGTAGTGTAACAGATAAAATGGAATGTGTACCATTGCTATCTTATTTGGTTAAGTCTAAGGAAGGTTTAGTTGAGTATCCAATGAAGGCCGGGTATAGACAGACTCTTGTTTGTATGGTAGAGATACCTAAGAAATTTTATTTCTGAATGTTTCGGTTTCAGGCTAAGACATTGTACATAAAGAGTGTGCTCAAAAGAGTGTCGTATATCAATTGGAGTATAGGTATTGCTGTCGAGACAGATGATAGATATGGATTCTTTCTTTGACATGGTGGATTATGCCAAATTGCTTTTGATGTTATGAAGGGTGTAGAAGGATTGCCGGTCTTTCTCACAGATGTATTAATTCTTACATGTGGAGTGATATTAGGGTAGTATCCCAAAAAGTGTGTAAAGGCAATAGTTACGAATAATGGGGTATTACTGAGAGAGGATCTTTAGTTCACTTCACAGTAGTATTTTACGTCATGAGGTGGATAAGAATTTATAGTGTAGAGCGTATTGATTCGTATGCCATGATTATCTGATAAAGGAGATCGATTATTGAATTCCATTGTGATAAAATTAATAGTAGAGATGAAATATCTCGACTTCTTGATGACAATATAAGCTCTGCAATTGCAATAAAATTAATAATACAGTTCGCCAAATTTTCTTTGGAGAGACTTTGGTGGAAGAGAAGAGACAACAGTGAATTTGTGGTTTGACAAATAGAAACTTAAATCCTAAATCGCCTTAAATAAAAGAGATTACAGAGCTTTCTACATAAATGATGGGTGAATTTTATTCTTCAACTCTGGTAGCAAGGTCAGACCATGCAAGCGATATTTACCATATTGTTTTAGCATTTTGTAGTTCTTTTATGGGTGATAAAGTGGAAAATACGACTCTTTATCTTGTTAAGAATATGATTATTGTGTAAATAATGTAAATTCTTTTAGCCGTTTTTTGCTCCCAAAACAGCCTTTTTTGACCTTAAAAACAGGCTCATTCTGCACAAATAGTTGATCTGAAAGGAAGAATATGGTATTTTGATATGTTAAATTATATAAAGCTTCTTCTTGATTTATATTTTGACGACTTAAAAATGGCTTTCGGGCTGCCTTTTTTGGAAGGTCGCGCTACTTGCAATCCATTCTCGCGCTACTTTGAAAGTAAACTCGCGCAAGGTTGCACCTGAAGTAGCGCGACTTCACATGTCAAGGTCGCGCGAGAACAGATCGAAAGTCGCGCGAGAATGGATTGCTTCTCGCGCGAGCTATTATGTTAAAATAAGGTATAAAAAAGCCCGTTTCGTACTATAAAAACGGGCAAAGTGGGTAAGAAGGTCAGATGACCCTAACCCTCGAATTTATAATTTTGAGGTTGGATTAGTGTTTCTTGAGCATCTTTTTGAGTATCAATCAAGGTAATAGTATTTAACAAATAAATTCCTTTACGAATGAACTTCACAGCGCATTCAAAAAGATCATGTTTGGTATTCTTTTCAATACTTGAATTGGTTGTAATCTTCTCCTTACTCATAGGATATATTATATCACCTTGAAGGTATGATCCACCAAGTTGCATAATACTCAAAAGTATGATAAGTGATATGATTATCTCCATGGTTTGGTTTTATAATTTCTACTAAGATACCCAAAATCAATCGGATTATCAATTAAACATAGATATTACGTTAGAGCATGAACGTCTGATGTGATAACACTGCCTAAATTTAGCCAAGAGAAATGAAAATGCTTATTGTAGACTGATGCAAAAAGTCGATCTGCTTTGTTGCATACCTTTCATTTTACCCTTTGCAGATCCATCAAATATGCCGGATATTTCTAAGAATGTCACTTACTACAATATTCTCTATTCATTTTTGGTCTTGGATTTGAGATATAATGACATCAAATTATATGATTCGTATGTTTGATTTTGTCGTTTTATTCCCTAAAGTGACATTTACATATTGCAAGTTTCTAAAAAAATATCATCATCTAAAAGAAATTAGATAGTCGCTTCGATTTACCACAAGGGTGTATGTAGTGCATTGTTGTGTCAATTTGCCTTTATCCGTTCTTTTATCTTAACTAATGTCTATTTTATATCCTAATCGTATCTGCTTAATAATCTATTCTTTGTGGCAAAACTTTGAATCAAGTTGTTATCTTTGTTATCGGTCAAGCTATAAATCTTGGTGGTTATCTATTGATGATGTCATCATTGATTTAATAACTTTATTCATGCTGGTAGTGGTGATATTCATTGCAATTTTGCCCGTTTAGCACAATACAAATAGAACAATGCAAGACGATAAAAAACGCGATGCTTCTGTACTCTTAATCTATACCGGTGGTACAATTGGTATGATTGAGAATCCTGAAACGGGAGTTTTAGAGGCTTTCGACTTTACTTACCTATCCGAAAATGTCCCGGAGATTAGAAGGTTTGGGTGTAAAATTGATTCAATTCAGTTTGATCCTCCAATGGACTCCGCTGCTATTGGTACCGATCTATGGTCTCATTTAGCCGAAACAATCGCTGCTCATTACAATGAATATGACGGCTTTGTGATATTACATGGTACTGATACGATGGCTTATACGGCCTCTGCACTGAGTTTTATGTTGGAAGGCTTGTCTAAGCCGGTTGTTTTGACCGGGAGTCAGCTGCCAATTGGAAAATTGCGTACAGATGGAAAGGAGAATCTTATCACTGCTATTGAGATTGCTGCCGCACATACAGCTGATGGAAGAGCTCAAGTTCCTGAGGTGTGCATCTTTTTCGAAAACTATCTTATGAGGGGCAATCGGACAAGCAAGATATCTGCAGATCAGTTTAGTGCATTTGATTCATACAATTATCCTCGTTTAGCTTTTGCCGGTATTGATATTAGATATGAGCCGGCGTACATTCTTACACCTCCTATCAATGAAGCAGCTTTCCGTATTCATACATCTATGGATCCCCATGTTTCTTACCTTAAACTATTTCCGGGAATTTTGCCGGATGTAGTCAAGATGACTCTTAATATTCCGGGTCTTAAGGGGGTTGTTCTTGAAACTTATGGTAGTGGAAATGCTCCTATGGAGCCATGGTTTTTGAACTTGCTCAAGGAGGCTGTCGATCGTGGCATCGTCATTGTCAATGTAACGCAGTGTGTAATGGGTTATGTGGATATGGGAAGGTATGAGACAGGCAACCATTTGCAACAATTGGGCATTGTTTCCGGTTATGATTCTACAGCGGAATGTGCTATTACCAAACTGATGTTCCTTTTTGGTCAAGGGTATGGCCCCGAGGAGGTAAGAAGACAAATGAATATGCCGCTAAGAGGAGAGATTAGTACAAATCAGATGGTTGCTCAGAGACATAATGGATATCTGACCACCATCACTGCAAGTAGTGTTTGTAATTTGTAATTTACTATTATGGTACGGTTTATGAGTCTTTCGAGTGGTAGCAGTGGAAACTGCTATTATATTGAATCGCCTGAAGGGGCAATACTGATTGATGTGGGTATCAATATCAGGAATATTTCGCATGATTTGAAGCTGCATAATATCAGTATGGCAGATAAGGTGAAGGCCGTCCTCTTGACTCATGACCATGCCGATCATATAAGGTCGATAGGGCATTTATCCGAAAAGTATGGATTTCCAATCTATGCCACAGAAAAGGTATTTAAGGGAATAGACCATGCCAGGTATGTCATAAATAAGCCGGAAGTGAGATTGCGTAATGTGATAGTGCCCGAGAAATCCTTTAGTGTTGCAGGTTTCGAGGTTACGGCCTTTGATATACCACACGATGCTTCCCAAAATGTGGGATACTATATCACGGGGCATGGATTGAGTTTTACGCTTCTTACAGATGTAGGGCATATTACATCTACAATTAGAGAATACGCTTCTAAGGCAATACATCTTGTTGTTGAAGCTAACTATGACAAGGAAATGCTGATGTTCGGTAGTTATCCCGAATTTCTCAAGCAGAGGGTATCCGGTCCTACAGGCCATCTCAGTAATCAAGAAACAGGTGAGTTTTTGGCATCTGTGTTTAGACCCGAAATGGAGAATATATGGTTATGTCACCTTTCAAAAGACAACAACCATCCTGAACTTTGTTGGAAAACAATAGAAAACAGGCTCTTTAATGAGGGAATAAGAGTAGGGAAAGATGTAACCTTGACAACGCTCAAAAGGACGCAAGCATCGCCACTATATGTGCTTGTGCCATAAGAAAGAATCATTGTTGTATTCTCATTGTAATTTTGTCTGATCGATAGCTCTTATCTTTCAGGCCATTTTTTGTGTATGCATACTTGGTATAATACTGTGGTATTTGAATTTTAGTACTTCTTGTTAATCTTAATATGCTGTAAGGAACATACATTTTGTGTTAAGATTAAATCATCTATCATTTTACCTGTTGTCTTCATATAATAGACTATTGAGAATCAAGATTCGGTAATAATCAAATATTTTAAGACTTTTATTCGCAGATTTAATTATTGTGATAAAAATACTTTATTTACCTTCGTAAGGGTGTAATCCTGACAATAGTTATCTGGTATTAAATCTAAATAGGCTTATGCGATAGATATTTTAGCTTGTGAAGCCTTTTTGCGTATATCTAAGCATATCTTTGCATATCAAGCTCGTTGCTGTTGGAGAAATTACAGTCCGGAAGGTGTATTTGTTTTTAATGATAAAGTCGGGTTATGTGGTTTCTTATAAAGGAATTCTAAAACAAAATCATATATCTAAAAGAAAAATGTCTAATATAGTTTTTCATCCATTTGTCGGCAAAAATTATCAAGCAGGAATCAATGACAAAAGAATCTTAGTCCTTGGTGAAAGCCACTATTGTGCATCTACCTCAGATGTCAGACCTACTTTGACGACGGAGATTATCGAAGATCTATTCGATCCAAAATCGCCTCATGAAGGATATAAGACAACTTACATCAAATTTATACAGGCTTTGGCTGGAAGAGATTTGTCCTTCCAGGAGCGTGAAGAGTTGTGGAATAGGTTGGCTTTTTACAACTATGTCCAAGTGCCCATGGTTGGACCTCGAGTGGCTCCCTCTTCAGCTGATTTTGCTAATTCGGAAGATGCCTTTTTTCAAGTTTTGAAACAATTGGATCCAGATAAAATCATTGTCTGGGGAAAGAGGCTATTTGAAAATATGCCTGCGACAGGTTTCCAAGGTCCGGATATTTCTATTCCCGGATTCTCTCCGGCAAACACATGGATCTACTCAAACGGGTCAAAAGATATTCTGACAATACCCATCAATCACCCATCTTCTGGATTTGATTCTGCATACTGGCATAGTGTGATGTGTTTTAAGTAACACTCTTCCCAAAGTTGTTTCAATAATAGGAGGTGTGTTTTCAGATACTTTGGCATACGCCACCTTTAAGCCTATAATAAGCATCTAATAATCATGTATTGAAAAGAATAATCGCTATCAAAGAGTTAAACTCAATGATAGCGATTGTTTTTTTGTTGGACAGCTGTTCTTTCATCGGATTAGGAGACGAGAAACTCGACTTGATATTAAAAATGCTTTTTGATGCATGTTTTCTAATATTGTAGAAGCTAATCTAAGTCTCAAATTGAGATTCTTTTTATCGGATATTCGGCATTGGTATTGGAAAGCAGGGCTTACTTTTCAAAAATGAAGAATTCAACTATATAAATAAAGTGATTGGGTATTCTAAAGATACTCTTAATCTCAGATTTCATAGGGTTGAGACACTTGTTTTTTCATCCATTGTCATCTCTATTCAGAGGTTTTGCTTATTTATTCTCTCTTTAATTGTTTTATCAGAATGGGTGATGTTGGATTTGTATCTGATTTTAATAAAAAAGATAATCAATTGATTGTTTTTATACACTACGAAAGGTTTTTGCGCATGTCTGTGCATATCTTTGCATAGTTGCTTAATGAAATTTAATATTAGTTTGTTTTAATATAAATCAATTCGCTATGACCCAGAATGATAGAGAATCCATGATGCAGGCAATAAATGAGGCCGGCCAGAAGGCAGAAGCTAAAGCTGCCAGTCGTAAGGAAAAAGAGATTGCTCTTCAAGCCAAGGTAGCAGCTCGGAAAGCAGAGCTTGAATCCTCAGGATCGTTTTTTTTGGTTTACAATTTGGCAAAGATTAATGACACCTTTTTTCTTGATCCGATTATCGGTTTCTTTTTACCTGGTATCGGTGACCTCATTTCAGCAATTTTTGCCATACCCTTTATTTATTTGAGTTTGTTTCAGATTCGTTCTATACCGTTGACCTTGGCTATCATTTATAATTTCATGAAGGATATCCTTGTTGGTCTTTTTCCAATACTTGGTGATTTATTAGATGTCTTTATAAGGAGCTATTCAAAGAACCTTCGTCTTATTCGTGGTTATATTGACCATGATGAGGCTGTTATAAGAGAGGTTAATAGGAAAGCATTTTTTACTGCATTAATGATTGTCATTGTCTGCGTTCTTATTTATTTCTTGATTTCTTATGCCATTGCGATGGTTAAATGGATGTGGAATCTGATTTTTGGTTGATGTTAAAATATTATCAGTATGGATAAAGTGTCAATAATTAACAGGATAAATGAGATTTCTAAGGATTTGAAATCTCGAGATGAATATATTACGCGTCAAGAACTTTCTGTAGAACTTTCTTCCTTAGGAATTGATGGCGATAGTTTGGAATTGAGCAGACTCGTTTGGGATAGTTATAAGAAATACGGCAATTCGGAAACTATTCGGGATCGGATTCTTGCTAATGATGGATTATGCAGTCTTGTTGAAGATTATCGGGTAACAAGTCTGATGGAAGATGGCAAGATAAATGATGCTGTGATTATGGTTATAGATAAACTTTCTGCTTCGAAACAATCTCTCGATGAAATGCAGGAAGTTTTGGAAACTTCTCTGGCTCTCAATCCGGATAGTGGAATGGATTTGTTGTCCAGTGCATGGGCTCATCTAAAAGGTGATGCCGGCATCAAAAAAGTCACACATCAAGCCACGATATATTACGAAGATTATGTGTCTCTCGTAAATCAGTATCTCCATACTGAACATGCTATCAAGAGTAATATTCGCGATTTTTTGACGCTGAGGGCAATCATCAATGAAATCTATACCAAATACATATCTATGCTAAAGGATATATTGGGTGATTCCTTAAATGAAATCGCACCGGAGATGTTTGATTTCGGCATGATCAAATGGCTTGATGTTCAGGAGATTATAAAGAGAGTAGAACTTGAATTTGGGAAGGTCTTGGATCAATGTAAATTCTTGATGGGTGAAATAAGTCAGAGCTTTAAGGAGCTTACAGGGCGTACTATGGAATCTGTCTTGAACGTGGGTGCTACTTTTATGAGAGACGGTAAATCAGAAAAGGCCTATGCCAAAATGGTTCAAGCCGGTATTAATACAGCATTTGCAATTTTTGATCATTATTCTGATGCTCGTGCAAAAACGAATCTTTTGAAAGCAGATTTTGAAAAGATGAAACGTAATCTGAAGAAGGATCAGACCCGGATAAAAGCAGATTGGGCAAGGCTCTTTACCATTTTCAAGACGCTAAATGATGTTCAGATTCCTAAGGCGAAAGCATTTACTGAATGTAGCGATGCGGTATTAGATAGGGAGTTTAGACAGCTTATGGAAAAGATTTACAGCAATCCTGCTATCCTTCCTCTCAAAGAGAAGCGAGATGATGCGATTGAACGTAGCCGAAAGTCAGAGCTTAGTATGTCGGATCACCAGAGTAATATAGAGCTTTATCGTGGCATGATTGTAGACCTAAATACTATTATGTCGGCTAAGTCTCCTTTCTACAACGAAGGAATTTCGTCGATGCCTCATAAGCCAAATATGTTTGTCAAGGTGATCACTTTTGGTATTGCTAAGTTGGTCTATAATAAGAAAATGGCTAAATGGTATCCGGAATATGGTCCTGCTGTACTTGAGTATGAGTCACTTCGAGACGACAAAGCTGATAAAGAGGCTAAATGTTCGAAGCATGAGCTTGGACTTACAGAAGATCGTAGAGAATATAATAATGCCAAAGAAGAGATTAGAGAGATTAGTTCAGAGATTGTAAAAGGCATAGGGACTTCTGATGAAGTCAAGAAAGAGGTGCTTCAGAAATTAAATACGATTGTTCGTTTGTTGAGGCTTGGAAAAGATATTATGGAAACAAAAATTGACAAGGATCTTCAAGAGGTAGTACAGATTAAGGATGTTGAAACACTTCCGGCTATTGCCCCTGAAATAGAAGGGAAAATCTCGGATATGGTTAATCTCATTGGTTCTTCTGTTATGAAGGTTTCTAATGAAACTCTTTCAAATGCAAGAAAAGAAAAAGAATATATCAATGCAAAAAATCAAGAGCGTCATGAGGCGAAAATAGCTATGGCTCAGCAAGAGGGTAGGGAACTAACTGAAGCAGAGAAAGCTGCACCTTCAGAATATATGAATATGTCAGATTTTGTTTCGGAAGAACAGATTATGGGAGCTGTTAATTCTGCAGCAGTCCTTCTAAATTCATATATCGAGTTTGCCAAGGAAAAGTCTATGACTAATCAAGTCAGCAGAGAGTATGATAAGCAGCTGGATGAGATGAGCAAGAAATTTAGACAGCAGATGGCTGCTTTAGATAATAAGGCTCTGTTTGTTCAAGAGGTGCTGAAGAAAATCAATACTTCCGAAGATCCTGAAATTATTAAGACAGGACTTCTTCAATTGGGTGAATTTAGCGGAGAAGATCTATCGATGGATGATCTTGATGCATTGTTAAAGGGCGATATGATTATTGAGATTTAATAAATAAATTAATAAACAAAATCTTTGAAGTATGAACTGGTATCTAAAAGTATTAAGACAGTATGCCGACTTTAGTGGTCGTGCCAGAAGAACCGAGTATTGGATGTTTACTCTCGTGAACTTGATCATCACAATTGCTCTTCTTCTTCTTTTTTATTTTACTGAATCACTTCTTTTTCTGGGAGTAGTGGTGCTGTATAGCTTGGCTATGATTATTCCCGGGATTGCTGTATGTGTAAGGAGATTGCATGATACAGGAAAAAGTGGTCTTTATTTCTTTGTCTCCTTTATTCCTTTGATTGGGAACATTTGGATATTTGTCTTAATGTTGCTTGACAGTAATGTGGGTGATAATGATTATGGACCAAATCCTAAGATTGAGAAATAGTCTATAACCTTTTACTTAAGCAGAGTCTATCATGGCTGTCTATTAGATAGTGAAAATTCACCCTTTAATGATTGCCATGATATTTATTAGAAGTTACAACTAAAAACATAGAACAATGAGAAAAATTATTCCATTATTGGCAATAATATTTTGCCTGATAGGATGTAAGAAAACTCCTGTGCAAGAATTGAAGAGCTATCTGAATGATAGTTATAAAAAGATTGAGAAGATTAAGGATCCAGATCGGTGCTCGATCGAAGTAGCAGGGGCCTTCCTCGATCTTGAGAATCAAAGCTTTGCTAAAGAACTTGATACAATTTCGGGTGAGGAGCAATCTGAAGCGTTAGCCGAAATGATTAAGTTTATTAGTAATGTTTCCAATCATATGAAGAATATAGGAGTTCCCCAAGAAGAAATAGACGAGTTTATAGATTCTTTTTCAGAGGAGTTCTCGTAGGATGATTTAAATGATGCAATTTGACTCATCTGAGTAATGGTATTACTTAGTTTGCTTGGCTATTTGAAATATAAAATATTTTTAAGTGTCTTATAATATTAAATAATAGTAAACTATGGGTTCGATACACATATTTTCGATATTAGCTATGTTACTCATGGGGGTGAGAGCTTATCGCGAATTTAAGGAACTCTTTGAAACGAAGCATCCTAAGAGGTGGCTTTATGTCTGGATTTCTGTTATATCCGTTGTGTTAATTCTATCTATAGGTATTATAGGTATAATCTCGTAATGGTATGAATTTGATATTTACAAGTTGTTTTTGAGGCTCTTTTTCAGAGTACTTGTGAATAATGATACATACTAAACATTTTATGATACCAAATTTTTTTGGATCAGAATATTGTGGGGATCTTGTGGCTTTTGTTCTGCAAGATCCCACTTTTTATTATAACTATATAAGTATCTAATTGCTCTTATTTTAGTTAGAGAAATGAGAAAAAATCGCTCTTTTGTCTATAATGGAGAGCTTAATAACTAAGATTATTGATTTTGGGGGGCGACATCAATAAATATTTTTGGTTGTATTAGATTTGGTGTGATATTATTCAAGGATGTAGGTGTTTTGAGCCCTTTTATGGTATAAGCCTTTGTTCTTTATTTGGAGCATTTGTTGATGGATCGTATGCGAGTAACTTGTGCCAATAGTGTTATGTCTTATAAGAGGGGATGATATGGATTTGCTCATGTAAGTCATGTTTTTTTGTTTTCAAGCTTATCGTTTCTTTCTTTAAATATTTAGGATCAAATGTATTGGCTGCTTTATTAGGGTTTTTCTATTGTGCTGTGTAGCACTTTTGCATACCCTGTGTAGTATCTTTGTCATAAAGTTTTAAGGGAGTGTCTATTAGGAGTCTCTTGTAGCTATTGCTTGGTCTTTTAATTTGTATTCTTATTAGGTAGTAAAATATCTTTAGCACTTTGCATTCTTGCAATCACTTAGCAACTACGATGTTATTTTATAATTGTGAGGATATATCCATGAAGAAAATTTTTATAATGTTTAAAGTGCTTTTTTATAACATTTGTTTTGTTATAGTTTTATATAAGTCTCTGGGATATAGATTTATATGAATTGGTGTTTTGGCGTATTGGTAGGAGGTAACTCTTGTACCGATACGCCTTTTCTTTTCCTCTATGTTGATAGAGAATCGTTTAGTAGTTGTGAAGTTGTTTTAGTCTTATTTAGTCCTTCAATTCTATTTTTCATGGTAGAATCCATTCCTGACAAGGTGAAATATATGAACTTGATAGTGAAAGAGTTGATTTGTTGTTTTAGGCATTGGTCATCTTTCGTGACTCAATCTGTTTTTAATTGTATTGTATCATTTTATCATTGTGAATGGCATTTTGCAAACTTTTTGCGACTTATTAATAACGGCAATATTAGTGTTGTTATCAACATTTATTTAGTACTTTTAGGCGAAGATATTGAGCAAAAAGAGAGTAAATCATATTAGAGAAACATTAGTGAAGATATTCCATCCTTCTGAAAATGTGTTTCTGTGATTATTTGTCTTTTGAATTATGTTGGTCTCCTCGTATTTAGCCATGGAGACGTGTTATGTTTCAGAATTAAAATCTTGTATCAGAACTATAGTATTTAACATTAACAATGAATTGATTATGAAGAAGTTGTATTACATCTTTGTTTTACTTCTCACAATGGGAATTGCAACTAATGCTCAGACAAAACATATCTCTGGGCAGTCTAATTTGAGAAGTGACAATGTAGCTCCCAAGACAGGTTTTTGTTGGGGAAATCGTTTTATTGATATGAATCAGGGGGAGAAAAAGTATCAAGGGGTAATGCCTCCTGCTGCTCTCACCTCTTTTATTAAACTTCCGACCTTGAAGGCTGAGCATACGGTTAAGGCTTTTTCTCTTACTTGGGGTGGAAAGACAGATGATAAGGGACAGATACTGATTCTTGACAAGGATCATAAGGTTATTTTTGCAGAAGGTGTTACTCTACAGAATGGTTGGCAGACTTATGCATTATCAACTCCATTTAAACTATCTGCAGGTGAGTATTTTATTGGAATACTTGGTCATACTCAAAAGTCATCTCCTTATGTATTACCTTTTGACGGAGTCCAAGGTGTTAATCTTGAAGATGCTGCTTGGATTGGTGTTGAGGATGATGCTTCTTCACCGGGGCTTAAAGTTGGAGATACTCCTGCATCCCTGGAAAATTGGGCACCACTTGGAGTAGGATCACTTAATTTTGTTGTCGATATAGATGGTCCACAGACTGAAAATTGCGCTATTATTTGCAATATGGATACTCCTAAGTCTGCAACTGCAAATTCTCAGCTTCCCGTCAGTATTGATATTCGCAACATTGGTACACAGGCTATCAACACAGCTGATATAGTATTCGAAACAGCCGGAAAAGAGCAAGTTGCAAAGATAAGTGATATTGCCATTGGTGAGCAGAAGACTTTGTCTGTACCCTATACTATGCCTTCAGAAGGCGTTAATATTGTGGTCAATGTGAGTCTGAAGAATATCAATGGTATGCCAAATACGTTGATAACTGAAAAATCTTTCTCAATTAATTCTACCGGAGGTGAGAAACCCCATAAAGTAACAAGCGTTTTACTTGAAGAATTTACTACTGAAAAATGTCATAACTGTCCTCATGCAAAGCCTATAGTTTCATCTATTGCAAAGCAACTTACCGAGGCTGGCTATACTGTATCCTTTGCAGCTCATCATGCAGGTTATGACAATGATTTCTTGACTTTGGCAGAATCTGAAGAATTGAATTACTATGTTTTTGCGGGGGGGACAACTTTTGCTCCTGCCCTGATGATTAATCGTTTGGCAGTAGGTAAGCAGGGTGGATGTTGTGCTAATGTTGGAGTTGCAGCAGAAAACTTTAAAAAGTGGATTGATGAATCTTATCAGTACGGAGAGATTTCAAATATTATTTTTACTGAAAATGGTATGACAATATCCGGAAAGGTTTATCCTAATGTTGATAAGAGTAATGTTTATCTCCATATCTATGTCTGTGAAAATGGAATTAAACAACAAAATCAGGTAGGTCTTCCGAAAGAAAAAGAAGATTCTTATGTCCACGATGGTGTTATTCGTAAGTTTATTTATCCTGTAACCGGTAAGAATTTGTCTATTAATGCAGATGGTTCGTTTAAGGATATTGTACCTGCAGCAGGGTTGGAGTTGTACAAGAAAGAAAGCAATTATGTTGTTGCCTTTATTACGGGGCCAATGGGAGAAAAAGAAAAAGGCTTTGATGCAAGATTTGTATATGCATCCAATAATGCTAAATACACAGGTAAGGATTTGTCAATAAATAAGATGTCGAATAATAAACCTGTCGTGTTCGTTGAAAATAACTGTGTGAAGGTTCAAGGGGATGTGGATAATATTCAAATCTTTGATATGGATGGAAGAATTGTAGCTCAAGATCAGAATACTGCACTTCAAAATGGAATCTATGTTGTACGCATTAGCAATGTCAGTGACAACTATATCTACAAAGTGCAGGTAAGATAATTATCGTAAATCAATTATGTTGGATGGGCTGTGTCGATCTCGATACAGCCCATCTTTTTGGTTAACCCGACTCTGATCTAAATGTGTAAAGGTCCACAATGTTTTCTTATAGAGGGCAAGCGTGCAACTGAAAGCAAAGATGTATGTAGCAATGCAGAAGCTGAAGTAGGTCTGTCCGAAAGCAAAGTGCTGATATAAAGAATGGAAATTTGATACGAGAACTATGAGATAGGGTAGTCTGTCTGATGATACAAAGCTTGATAGCTTTACTTGACCCCTCGGTGTAAACTAAGCAGCAAGTATAATTGCTATAAGAAGGGAGAAAGAATTTGTGCTTAATTGGAGAGATTCAAAAATGTGCAAAGTGTAATTTGAATTATTGGGTAAAGTTACTTGTTCGGAGTCATCAGAGGTTGAAGCACCGAATTATGAGATGATTTTGGAAGATCGCTGTCTGAAATTAGTTGAAAAGGGCATGTCACTGCTTATCAATCGTTGAGTTTATGCGGTTGAGAACTTCTTTTTTGTGCGTATGTAGGGATTCAGAGAAGTTTTTAGATTTGGTAGAGTTGTTGTTTACTAATTCCGAGTGTATTGAGATCTGATATAGTTGTTTTGATGTTATTATTGGTGTTTATATTGTAGCATTGCCATCAAATTGCCTAAAGACATTCTTTTGAATTGTTTTATGCTATGCATTACTTTTTCATAGGTCATGACATATATTTGCATAGCAGCGAGGCGAAGCTGTTGAAGTGTCAACAAATAGGATGTTTCGAACTCATATCAAAACATTCTTTATTGCTCGTTGTATCATTCTAATGGGTGATTGTATAGGTAAACTTATTTTTTAATAAATAATAATAGCATTATGACAACAGTAAAAGATTTGGCTCCAAAGATTTTGGGAGTATCATTTGAAGAGTTTTCTAATTCAATAGAAAAACAGTATCAAGATTTTGCCTCTAATACAAATCGGAAATGTAAAAAGAGTATTGTAATGAGTAGGTCTTATAAAACGAGAGTTAAACAAAGTCGTAAAAGTAATCCTCATTATCGGTGGCATGGATATGAATCTGATTACGAGTATTTATCTGATGCAAAATATGTTACATCTTATAAATTAGCTTTTAATCCGGTTCGTCATTCCGTTTATTGTCGAGATGCTTCAAAATGTAAGTTGTTGTTTAAATCGAAGAAGAAGGCTGACGCTTATATCCGTTTTAATTATGAAGCTATCAAAGAAGAAAATGGCTATGCCCCTATAAGAAGTTATTATTGTGAATGTTGTGGTGGATGGCATGTTACAAGTCTTCCTTTGGGTACTATTGGAGATGAAAATAATTATTCATTGGAAGATGAAAATCAATGTTTGGAGAGTATTCTTTTAGAGAAAATAAAGTCTTTAGTAAATGATCAGTTGTATAAATGTTATTGTTCTATAAGGGATTTTGATTTTGAAAAAGCTAAAGCTATAATTGATTATCTATGGGGTATTGTTGAAGACTATGATGAATCAGATCCTATTATAGCTAAGCTTCGTAAGAGATTGAATGGAATAACGATTTTTTATGAGCGTATCTCCGGTTATTCACTTAAGTACTCAGCTTAATTATTGCATTGCTTATTGTTTATAATATAATTTGTTTTGTTAGATATTTGTATAAGGCTCTGAGATAGAGATTTATATGAATTGGTGTTTTGGCGTATTGACGAGGCTTGTACTTGTTGATACGCCTTTTTTCTTATTGGATATCGAGTAGACATTAAGTTCTTGGCTTATGCAATATCCTTGCTGCACCGGCTAAGAAACTGCTTGGAGTCGTTATTGTTATATCGGATACGATACTGTCCCAAAAAAGTGTGTAAGACCCAAGACTATTATCTTTGAAAAAATAAAATAAAACAGTAAAACAGTATGGATCTCACACGAGTACAAATTAAAGAAATTATTTCGAATTGTCTGGCA
>NZ_JBHSGO010000208.1:0-26939 GCF_042654485.1 Falsiporphyromonas endometrii
TACCCCTTTAATACCCTCGCTTTTTGATTAGGGGGGCTTATCTTGTAAAAATGAAATGCTCAACCGCATAAATTCAGCGATTGAGCATCATTAATATGTCCTATGAAACTTTTATCGGACAGCAATATTTTTTAATATGATGCAGTCCCTTTTGTTGTTGCACAAAGGCTTTATTTGCAATATTGTCCTTTTGTGACTATTAAGGATTTCTCTATTGGTGTTTATTTGATCCCATCTATTATGATGTTGTTTAGACGGTAACCTGCATTGCTCTTGTACATTACAGACACCTTGAAGATAAGAGAAATTTTATCTGACTTAATGTCACCTGCCGAAGCTTCAAATGGGTACATCTCATTTCCTTTGACAAATTCGGGACCCTTGGGGTGAAGTTCTTTGGTCTCATTCCCATCCTTTATGAAGACTTTAATGTCCTCTTTGTTGCTGTTTTTGGGAGATTGAAAACCTATTCTGTATTTCACCGATAGATCGCTCTTGATGCCCTTGGTAGGAATATCCTTGATTTCCAATGTATATTCATTCCCTATGGTAAACCATATATGTCCATCAAGATTTTTGCTTGTTCGAATAGCTTTCTTGACATCCGGAGTCAAAGAAAATTCGATGTCACTATTGTCAACATATTCTTTATAAATTTCACTGAAAGGCTTCGTCTTATTGTAAGAACTGCCGGCTTTAAGCTTTGAAAACCCTTCGTTGAAAAGCTCTATGCGTTCCTTGTCCGGTGTTTTTGCTACACCTTCTTGGGTAATGGTGATGGTGTGTTGCTTGTTGGTTGCTCTTAGCTCATTTACCGAAGTGATAGTGAGTGTGGCTGTTCGTTTGTCACCGGTGTTTTCGTCAATGTTAATCGTGAGATTTGCATTACCTGTACCTTGTTTAACGTCTGTCTTTACCCACTCTGCACTTGAATTGATTGTCCAATGTCCGGTTGTCTCCAGATGGATGGTTTTTTGTGCCGCTTTTGTATTGTCAATGACAATTGCAAGGTCATTGTCGTTGATTGTGATATCTGCCACATTTTTGTCCGGCATAGGGTCGCCTTCTCCTTCGTTTAGGTCAATGTCCCCACCATTGATATCATTCCAGTCATCAATGGTGGCATCGGGATTAAGGATCTCCATCGAACCATCACCCTTAAGGTTGAGTGTGTACCTATAAAGTTTGCCGGATTCAAAAGTTTGAGTAGCCTTAAACTTATATGTGAAGCCATTTGCTTCGAATACAAAATCTTTACTTTCTCCTTCAGGGATAATGATAGCTTCGCAGGCTGTACCATAGGTGTGACCTTCAATGTCAGTCTTGTTTCTACGATTGCTGATTTGGCCGGTCGCAAGATCAAAGTCAGCTTCTGTTTCAAAGTCTTTTAAGAAGAACTTAAGCCCCTTGGTCAGACCTTTTATATCAAAATGAACTTTTGCAAGTTGGTGTCTGAAATGTAGCTTAACATCCTTTTTGGGTGTATTGCTATTGATCCCTTTTAGCTCGTTGGAGTAGAGAAGGTCTATCTTTTGAAGTTGCTTCTGATCTTTTACATCGATTGGGTAGATATTGTCTACAGTTGCATTGTACGGATAATAAGCTATGACATCAAGATCGTGTTGCTTATCAAACTTGATTGCTTCTGAAGCCTCTTTTGGAAAAAAGATACCATTGTTACTCGAAGTAATATACCTTTTGTTTCGATGGGTTGCAGTGCTGAGGTTTGTACCTTGTTGCATGGCAAAAACGCCAATTTCATCGTTTGTTTCCCAATCTGTATCGGTTGCCCGTAGCATTGGAGTTATATTCGATCCAAACTGAATGGGGGCACTGCCATATCCTTCGTTGCTCACTTCACTGTCTTTGTTGCATGAAGTCATTGACAGAACAAGGCTAATGGCTAATCCTATCTTATATATATTATTCATCATCGTTTTCATTATATTTATAACAGTGTTTTTATTTGATCGGGTTTACCAATTAGGAAGGGTTGTATCGTCTTTGGCACTCTCCGGAATACCGGGGAAGAACTTAAACCCTGTTCTTTTTTCCAATTCGTGAACCGTGATTTTGTAGTTATTGTAGTGCCCGGGATTAGGAATGTGTGGCATACACACTGCCATAGTTTTGTATCCTCCTCCTTTTGTCCTGATGGCCATGGCTTTGTAGTAAAATGTCGGAATGGTCACTTGTCTGCCTGTATTGTCTTTTACAACAGGGTGTGAAAACTTTTTCATTCCTTCATATTCATTCATTGATGCACCGGTTACGACATATAATGTATCTAATCCGGAGGGGCTTTTACTCTCTAAGTTTTTCTGGTAGTTTTTGACTCTCTCTTCAAGTACTCTCCAGTCACTTTGATTGAATTCTTTCCCAATTTGTGCTGTACAGTTGACCGATGTGAAGGTTGTATAGTTCCAATATGCATCTTTCAATCTATGTGAAGATGTCAGTTGGTGTCCACGGTCATAGTGTATGCCTGCAGAAGAATATCCCTTACTTATTAAGTCTTGAAATTCTCCGGGAATAGTTTCCTCTTTGTGCCACTTATCCTTTCTTTTATAATTACCATCGTAGAAACTATGTAACGGGTATGCGATCCAATATGATATTCTAAGTTTCTTATCATAGAGGAACGAATAGTTTCGAGGTCCATTATTGTTAGCTTTTGTACTGTAGGTCTTTTGTTGGGGTGACATCAGCTGTCTAAACTCAGCTGCAGGATATTTCTTTTTGTCAAATGTGGGACTTTCTAAGTAACTTACAGCTATAGGAGTCACGTTAGCTCCTTTGCGACGAAGGTTGTAAACATATCTCTTGCCGGCTTCGAACTTTTGATTGAGACTGCAGTGAAACTTTTTTCCTCCTGCATCGACTACCATTGTTACAGATACTTTCTGATCTGTTGGCAAGACATATGCTGCAAGGTGTTTGATATTGCTTGGTTCGTATGAATAGGTTTTAATTTCGCCAGCCTCTCCAATGGATGAAAATTCATTGGTCATGATATTATAGTTGGCAGTTGAAGGAAGACCTCTTAAGATGCCGGATATTTCTGCAATGTTTTCACCAAAACCATCGAGCGTGAAGTCGATGTTGGCAAGTCTGTGTTTGAAAAGGATAGGGCTGTTGTCGCCTACGGTTACATCTGCTTCAGCAGTCAGAAGATCTCGATCTTTGTTGTCCGATTGATCTTTCAAATCAATGTTGATTATCCCATTTTGTATCTCCTCTTTATAGGGATAATAGGCAGTAACTTTGATATTCTGTCCATTCTTTAGCTTTAGTGCCTCCTCAGGTGTTGCTGCTACAAATGAGGCTTTATTGCCTTTTCTTGAATTTATGTATCTGCTATTTTGCCGGAGGTAGGTATCATGTTCTTTGTCGTTCTGTACAAAAACTCCCACAGCATCATTGCCATTCCATTGAGACAAACGAAGACCTTGAGTCATCTTGTCAATTTGGAAGTTGAGCGTTAATGTTGTTTCGCTCTGATTCGTTGTTTCTCCGTCTTTTACGGGAAGTTTTGAATCGTTACATGCCACTAACATAGCTGCCAATGAACATGCAATAAAGTAGTAAAGTTGTCTTCTAAAACTCATGTTAATTATTATTACTATACTTAGTTTTATTTACTTATTTCAAAGACTATCGTTATCCCTGATGAACTCTCCCCTTTTTCTCAAAAGAGCGGGAAGGGCAAATATCTTCAATCTTTTATGATGGAGCAAATGAAGAGCTGTTTATTTATCTCCTACTCTTTGAGTCATTGCTTTTTATATAGCTGCCAAATCCTTTATTGATACTACTTTCAACTAACTTCTTTAGAAGTCTAAAGTTTCTGTCTTATTTTGAGAAATAGTTCATTATTAATCTCAAATTAAGGTCTTGTTCTTCGATTATTCAATAAGATTATCGCTTGTGTAGTCTGTGTTGTCTTTACTGATGGTTTCTTTATTATTTGATTTCGTAATCTTATTTTACAAACAAGGGTTTTTCTTTTCAAAATGACTTTTGAGTCATTAGAATAGCCCTGTATTAAATATGTAACGCGCGAGAGCAATGTTTAATGAGTTTTATGGTAAATTTTATGTTTACAGCACAATTCATCAAAAATAATTTTATCTTTGCTCTATGAGAGCGAATAGCTCAGGGGTGCCCCGAAGATGTGGCTGAGATTATACCCTAGGACCTGATCCGGATAATGCCGGCGTAGGAAGAAGATCAATTTTAGACTGTGTTCTGCAGTTGTGCTCGTTCATCACATCCTAGTCATTCGATAGTCTTTTGCTTCGGGAGTCTCCTTCCGTTGTTGCTCTTGTTGTGTTAATATTTAAGCAAAAGATAATGACAATCTATTTTAATGAAAAGCCCGATGTATGTGAAGATGGATGCACTTTGAGTGCTTTTCTTCACAACAAAGACCTATTGGACAAACGAGTAGCTGTAGCTGTAGATGATCATCTTATTCGCAAAGAGGATTGGGATGATTTTGTGTTGAGAGAGGGACAATATGTCGTAGTCATTACGGCTACTTTCGGCGGATGACAACAAATTCCAAATATTTATGAAACAGAAATTTAATGTGACTACCGGACCTATTCCGGGTAGTGAGAAGATTTATGTATCCGGCTCAAGAGCTGACTTACAAGTCCCTATGCGTCGTATAGACTTGTCAAATACGCGTATAGAAGGTGGAGAAGTAGAAGAAAATGAGTCGGTTGTGGTTTATGATACCAGTGGTCCTTATACAGACCCCAATTATGCTGTAGACTTGGATAAGGGGCTTCCCCGTATTCGAGAAGCGTGGATTGATGAGCGAGGAGATACCGTGAGACTGGATGGATTAAGTTCTGATTATGGCCGAGCTCGTCTTAGTGATTCCTCTTTGGATGAGCTTCGCTATTCTCATGTTTGCACAAATCCACGAATTGCAAAGGAGGGAAAGTGTATAACGCAGAGGTATTATGCAGAGCAGGGTATCATAACACCGGAAATGGAGTATGTGGCTATTCGTGAGAATCAGCTTGCAGACAAGATAAAAACTAAGTACGAGGCTATGCCGGGCAATCCTTTAGGTGCTAATATTCCGAGACATATCACACCCGAGTTTGTTCGTGATGAGATCGCAGCCGGAAGAGCTGTAATCCCGGCAAATATCAATCACCCGGAGTCTGAACCAATGATTATTGGCCGTAACTTCTTAGTTAAGATTAACGCCAATATAGGTAATTCTCCCACTACCAGTGGTATTGCAGAGGAGGTAGACAAAGCGGTGTGGGCTATGCGTTGGGGGGCAGATACTGTGATGGATCTTAGTACCGGTAAGCATATTCATGAGACAAGAGAGTGGATCATCAGAAATTCTCCGGTGCCCATTGGTACTGTGCCATTGTACCAAACACTGGAAAAAGTCAATGGTAAGACCTCGCAGTTGAGTTGGGAGCTTTTTAGAGATACGCTTATCGAACAGGCAGAGCAAGGGGTAGACTATTTTACCATCCATGCCGGTCTTAGGTGGCATCATGTACCACTTACCCTTAATCGCTTGACCGGTATTGTTTCAAGAGGTGGATCTATCATAGCCAATTGGTGTGTAATGTATAAGCGTGAAAGCTTTATTTATGAGCACTTTGAAGAGATTTGCGAGATCTGTGCAAAGTATGATGTCGGACTTTCTTTGGGAGATGGGCTGAGACCGGGATGTATCCATGACGCCAATGATGAAGCTCAGTTTGCAGAACTTCGAACCTTGGGTGAACTGACTGAAGTTTGTAAAAAGTATCATGTACAATGTTTTATAGAGGGTCCGGGTCATGTGCCAATGCATAAGATTCGTGAGAATATGGATGAGCAGCTTAAGTGGTGCAATGGAGCTCCATTTTACACATTAGGCCCGCTTGTTACGGATGTGGCTCCCGGTTATGATCATATCACAAGTGCTATTGGTGCTGCGATGATAGGCTGGATGGGTACAGCAATGCTATGCTATGTGACTCAGAAAGAGCATTTGGGATTGCCCGATCGCAATGATGTGAGAGAAGGTGTTATCACCTATAAGTTGGCTGCTCATGCTGCAGACCTGGCCAAAGGTCATCCGGCAGCATATTTTAGAGACTACATGATGAGTAAGGCAAGATTTGAATTTAGATGGATTGATCAATTTCATTTGGCTCTTGATCCCGAGAAGGCTCTGGGCTTCCATGATGAGACTTTGCCTGAAGAGGGTCACAAAAAAGCACATTTCTGTTCTATGTGTGGAGAGCACTTCTGCTCCATGCGTGCGAATATGACTTTCCGAAAGAAACTTAGGAGAGAACAAACTCAAGATGGGGAGCAGCAGTAATGTTTGAAACCATCGTTATTACCTCTCCTGAGGTTATTAAAAATGAGGCCGAAAGGATCAACCTGCTTTTCTTGGCAGGTTGTCCCAAGGTCCATGTGCGCAAACCGAATGCCGACAGAGGAGATATTGTCTCTCTACTTAGTGGTATCACCCCAAGGTTTAGAAACAGGGTGGTGCTAAGTGGCTTTCATGACCTTGCCGAATTGTTTCATCTTGGTGGAATCCACCTTTCATCTTCCGAATGGCATCAAATGTCAGAGAGACCATCGCTCTATCCCGGAGCTACGGTTTCGGCCTCTTGCCATAGTATAGAAGAGATTGATCATTTCCCTTTCGATGCAGACTATCTTTACCTTAGTCCAATCTTTGACAGCATATCCAAAGAGGGATACAAGTCGCAATATTCTTTGGAAAGTCTTACTCCTATTTTGCAAAATATAAAAAGGAGGGTCTATGCTTTGGGGGGTGTCTCAGAACAAAACATTCATAAGCTGCCTCAAGCAGGATTTGCCGGTGCGGCTGTGCTTGGAGCTATTTGGTCTACAGAAGGGATGGAGGTTATGAAGCTAAAGACCCTTCTCACTCCTCATATTTTGACTATTGGAGGTCTTGATCCAACTGGTGGTGCCGGTATTACCAAAGATGTGGCTGTGGCAGGGGATTTTGGCGTAAGGGCATATCCTATTGCAACTGCCATAACCTATCAGAATGAAGAGACATATTTAGGCACTGATTGGCTTACACCTGAAGAGATAATAAAGCAGATAGATGCTGTCAAGCATTCTTCTTACCCTCAAGTTGCCAAGATTGGTCTTATTGAGAATGTCTTGACCTTGCAGGCTTTGTTTACCTATTTGAAGAGTGTATTCCCATACATCAAAATAGTATGGGATCCCATTCTTAAAAGCAGTACAGGAAAGACTTTTCATAGAGATCCCAAAGAGATGCAGGAGGTGCTTTGTAATGTGGATGTCATTACTCCCAATTTGCCGGAAGCGAGATTGCTTTTTGGGGAAGACCTAAGCCTTGAGGCCTTGAATAGAATTTCCAAATCTTATGATTTGTCTATCCTCTGTAAGGGAGGACATTGTGAAGGTAATATAGTGTCGGATCAACTTGTCTGTTCGGAAGGAAATACCACCTTCAATCTTCTGAGAAGTGGATCTTCGAAGCATGGTACCGGTTGTGCCCATAGCTCAGCTCTTTCGGCTTCTCTTGCTCTTGGATATACATTGGAAGAATCGGCATCAAAGGCTCAGATATATGTAAGTAGTTTGATGCGCTCCTCTGATACTCTTCTTAGTACTCCTAAAGTGTGGAATAGCTCTCGTTCTCTTTTTATGCTTAGGGATGTGAAACATATGTTTATCACCCATCCGGCTAAAGGAAACCCATCGGTTCTGATGCAGGTTGAGCTGGCTTGTCGGATGGGGGCACAAGCTGTACAGCTGAGAATGAAAGATGCTACCGATGAAGAGATGATAGAAGTTGCATACAGTGCCAGAGAAATATGTCATTTGCATGGTGCCATTTTTACAATCAATGACAGAGTGCATATTGCTCGTCAGGTGCGTGCCGATGGAGTCCATTTGGGACAACAGGACACTGATATAGCTGAGGCCAGAAGGATATTGGGAGATGATGCTATCATTGGTAGAACTTGCAATACGCCACAAGAGGCTGTCGAAGCCGTCAAGGAGGGGGCAGACTATTTGGGTGTCGGTCCTTATCGTTTTACGAAGACCAAAAAGAAGTTGGCAGAGGTGCTTGGCTTAGAAGGGTATCGCAAGATGCTGGATGTGCTTCATAAGGAGCATCTTGAAGTTCCCATCTTTGCTATCGGAGGAATTACCGAAGAAGATGAACCCGAGATTTTGAGTCTCGGTGTTACCGGCATTGCTCTTAGTGGAGACTTTATCCGTAAGATGAAGTGTGATAGATAAGTAAGAAGTAAATTATTAACGGACCAATATTGGTCAAATATAGATGGCATTGTTATGCCAAATAAGATAATCATGAAATCTTTAGAAATTGCAGGAAAGACGTTTGGCTCACGTCTATTTATGGGAACGGGTAAGTTCTCTTCAGCCAAGTTGATGGCCGAAGCAGCTGAGGCTGCCAAGACCGAAATGGTAACTGTCGCTATGAAGCGAGTGGAGGCATCAAGTGGAATGGACGATGATATGATCACTCCTTTGAGAAAGCCCCAAATAACTTTGCTGCCAAACACCAGTGGTGTACGTAGTGCCAAAGAGGCTATTCTTGCTGCCGAGATGGCTCGTGAGGTACTCGAAACAAACTGGCTAAAGCTCGAAATTCATCCAGATCCGAGATACCTTCTTCCTGATCCTATTGAGACTCTTATGGCAACAGAAGAGCTGGCTAAGAGAGGGTTTATTGTTCTTCCTTATATTCAGGCTGACCCTGTCCTTTGTCATCGACTGGAAGATGCAGGAGCTGCCACTGTGATGCCTTTGGCTGCCCCCATTGGTAGTAATAAGGGACTTATCACAAGGGATCTTATCCGCATCATCGTAGAGCAGAGCCATGTGCCTGTGGTTGTGGATGCCGGTATCGGAGCTCCTTCTCATGCCGCAGAAGCCATGGAGCTTGGAGCAGATGCCGTTCTTGTCAATACTGCTATTGCTGCTGCTCAAGATCCGATTGCCATGGCTCAAGCTTTTGCTTTGGCTGTAGAAGCTGGTAGGATGGCTTACGAGGCTAAGCTTGCACCTATACAAGATGTTGCTAATGCCTCTTCTCCATTTACCAGTTTCTTAAATCTTAGCAAGAACTAATTGTGGAGGGGAAGAAAATGGCTAAGTATAATTCTTTTTATGACTGTATTCATGAGTATGATTGGGAGGATGTAGAGCAAAAAATAAATTCGGCAACTTCTCAAGATGTTGAGTCTGCTCTTCGCAATCCTAAGCGTACAATAGATGATTTTGCAGCTCTCATATCACCTGCGGCTATCCCTTATCTCGAGCAGATGGCACAGGAGGCACATCGTCTTACCGTGGAGCGTTTTGGCAAGACCATGCAGATGTATATTCCTCTTTATCTCTCCAACATATGTACCAATGCTTGTGTATATTGTGGTTTTAATAAGCACAATAGGATCAAAAGACGTCGACTGACTGAATCTGAAGTGATGCAGGAGGTTGAGGCAATCCTAAAACTCGGATATCAGCATTTGTTGCTTGTCAGTGGTGAGGCAGAGACTGTGACCGGATGTGACTACTACGAAAAGATGGTCAAGTTGGTGAGGCCATATTTTTCACAGATCTCATTGGAGGTACAACCTTTGCCGGTAGATGAGTACAAGCGTTTGCATGATGCCGGTGTGGGGTATGTTTGTGTTTACCAAGAAACATACAATGAGAAGGCCTATCCGGGCTATCATCCTTCAGGCAAGAAGCATGACTATCGGTGGAGACTCGAAACGCCCGATCGAATTGCTCAAGCCGATATTCAAAAGATCGGTATTGGTGCATTGTTGGGCCTCGAAAATTGGCGTACAGACTCATTCTTTACGGCTCTTCACTTAAGGTATATGGAGCAACAATATTGGAGAACAAAGTATTCTATATCGCTTCCACGATTGCGTCCGGCAGCCGGAGGTTGGGAACCCAAAGACCCAATCGATGATGTTGGAATGTTTCAACTTATTACAGCATTTAGACTTTTTGACCCGATGGTTGAGATTTCGTTGTCTACTCGTGAAGGTTCCGTATTTAGAGATCATGCCGCTTTGATAGGAATTACATCTATGAGTGCAGGATCCAAGACAGAACCGGGCGGATATGCTGTAGACAAATCGGATCTTGAGCAGTTTATTATCAATGACGGCAGAAGTCCCGAAGAATTTGCAGCAGCTATGAGAAATCTTGGTTATGAACCTGTTTGGAAAGATTGGGATGCCTGGATGTAAAGAAGACAAAAGCAGTTCGTTGAGTCGATATAGCAGACAGATGATGCTTCAAGAGATGGGAGAGGAGGGGCAGCAAAAGCTCTTCCAATCTCGTGTTCTTGTCATTGGTGCCGGAGGTCTTGGAAGTGCTGTACTTCAGTATCTGGTAGCTGCCGGAGTGGGTTTTGTCCGTATCGTTGATGATGATACGGTGAGTCTTCATAATCTTCAGAGGCAAACTCTTTTTGATGAAACTTCTATTGGCTTATCCAAAGCTGAGTGTGCGGCTAAAAAGCTTAATCTTCTCAATCGTGATGTTTGTATAGATGTTGTAGCGAAGAGACTAACCAAAGCTAATGCAGCCATTCTTCTCGATGGGGTGGACTTGATGGTAGACTGTACTGACAACATATTGACAAGAAGGGTCTTAGACGAAACGGCGCGTCAAAAGGGTGTGCCATGGATCTATGCCTCCATAGGAGACTGGCAGGGACAGTGTACTATCCTTAACTATGGAGAGAAACCTGTCTATTACCAAGATTTGGTTGCGCCTTCTGAGCATGATGCCGATATCCAACCGCCTGCGGTCCTTGGTGCTCTTCCGGGAGTCTTAGGAGCTATAGAAGCAGCCGAGGCAGTCAAGTTTTTGATTGGTGTGCCTAAAGAGCAATTACTCATAAATAAACTCTTTTGGATAGATCTCAAGACGATGAAGAGTCGTCTTTTCTTAATTTGATCGGGCTTTATAAAACGAGTCAGCTACCAACTAAAGGTCTCTCTTGCTATAACAATGTGAGAGAGACCTTTAGCTGTTTTGGGTTAAACCTCTTCAACTCAAAGAGAGTTTCACTTTCTGTTTTGACTTTAAGCAGATATCGTATCATTGCTAAAGTGATTACTTTTGAGTATCTTGTCATTCAAAGAGAATGAATACCATGATGATAAGCATATTATTTACCATACTTTTGATGATTGTGTCGCTTGGCGGACTATTCCTCCTTGGGGGTAAGATATGTCTTATCAGAGGAGAGCAAATCGTTGCCTCTTTAATCATTCAATACGATCTCAATAATGCCTCTTCTCGATGGGCTGTGAAGCTCGACTTAAGAGGAATGAATATGTTAAATACTATTATCTTTAATGGTGTTCAAAAAACTACTCAAACAACACTGATTTATACTGAATTTTCAACATCCCGGGGTTAGGGGTTCCTGACCTTCTGCCGACTTTTTTCGTTTTATTAGTACGAAATAGGCTTTCTTTATGTGCTATTTTAACAAGTAAGGTCGCGCGAGAAGCAATCTATTCTCGCGCGACTTTCGATCCGTTGTCGCGCGACCTTGACATGTGAAGTCGCGCTACTTCAAGTGCAACCTCGCGCGAGTTTACTTTCAAAGTAGCGCGAGAACGGATTGCAAGTCGCGCGACCTTCCAAAAAAGGCAGCCTGAAAGCTATTTTTAAGGCAGCGAAAGATAAATAAAAAACAGCTTTAATATAGTTTAACACTATAAGATGCTGATTAATTCCCTTCTTTCTGTTTTTTGTATGATAAATAGCCTTTTATAAGACCAGAAATGCGCCTGTTTTACATGAAAACAGGATTGTGTATATTTACATTATTTATCTAATTAAATGTGATTTTAAGTGAAATGATGCATTCATATTTGATGCTATTTCTATCTAATTCTACGAGAAATTGACTGGCAAGACTACCTCATTATCTGCTGTCCGTATGATTGTCTTTGTTGAAGGAATATTTGCAAGAATGGGGGATAAGTCTTAGTTGTTATTTAGTTGTCTGATTTTTGTTTTTTTCTTCTTTACAACCTCTTTTTCTTAAGCTTATACCAGCAATGGAATAATATCTTCAATTTTGCGCAAAGTGGTTAATCTCTCATGTTTGAAGTTTTCGATATGTTCGTGTAGCCAAGTCAATTCATAAGGGATATGTATTGCGAAGGCTCCGACTTTGATGGCAGGTATAATATCTGATTTAAGTGAGTTGCCTATCATGAGTAACTCATTCTCTTTTATTCCAAACTTATAGCACAATGATTGGTACTCGTCTGTTGTTTTGTCATCGACGATTATGATTTGATCAAAATATCTTCTTAATCCGGAACGCATTAGCTTATTGTTCTGATCCAATGTATTCCCTTTCGTCATCAAGGCAAGTTTGTAGTTGGATTGGTTTGTAATTGTTTGTAGAGTCTTTTCGACACCGGGTAATGGGGTTGCCGGGTTATAAAGAAGTCCTTTTCCGATTTGCATTATTTTCCAAAGATCTTTTCCTTCGAGTTCTTGATTGCTGACTTTAAGAGCTGTTTCCATCATAGATATGGTGAAGGCCTGTACACCATATCCCAAGATTGCCATGTTGTTTGATTCGGTTCTAAAAAGCTCCTCCGAAATCTTTTCTTTTGTACCATAAGGACTGAGTATCTCACAGAAATTTCTTTCTGCCTCTTCAAATAGATGTTGATTGTCCCACAATGTATCATCGGCATCGAAAGCTATAACCTTAATTTTGTCTTTTATCATTGTTAAGTCTTATTTGAAGTATTGTTTAAGGGATTCGTAATGATCTTCAAAAGCTTTTCTTCCTATAGGGGTAATTCTGCAAACAGTGCGTGTTCGTTTCCCTTTGAATCCCTTTTCTACTTCGATATAGTTTGCCTGTGCTAATTTGTCTATTTGGACACTTATGTTGCCGGAGGAGGCTTTGGTAATTTCTTTGATAAATAAGAAATCAACCTCTTCTTCTTGGTAGAGCATAGACATGATAGACAGTCGAAGTTCTGACATCAACAGTGGATTCAAATCAGGTAGATTCATTTTCTTCTGTTTGTTATAATTTCATAATGAGCCGGCAGGCATTGCATTACGAAGAATACGACTGCAAAGATACTTTCATTTATGACAAGACTATTCAAGTTGAGATAACTCATTACCAAAGCTGTCACTATCCCTATAATCGAACTAATCTTAAATGCATTCAAGTTATAGAGAAACCCGGTAATACAGGTGGCCATTCCGACAAATAAGATCACAACGGCAAAGAGGTTGCTTATATGGACAATGTTGTTAGGAATAAAAAGGATGCCGATAAGAGTAATCCCGATTACTGCCCAAATAGTGTTAGCTGTGCGCTGACTCAAAGTCTTACCGGGATACTTCTTATTGAGGATCTTCTTGGTAAAATAAGCCTGGATGTACCCGATTAATGGGAAGGCTGCCCACATCCATTTTCCAAATGTTGTCTGAAATGTAAACAAGTGGATGATGCTGAAAAAGATCGTTAGATATCCCCACAGCAAGAAGTATGGAACATTCTTTTTGATAAGTTGAGTCCGTGTCTGATCTTTGATCTGTTGGATCAATTGAAGACTCTCTTCTGTATTGATACATTCTTTAGACATAATTACTTCTGTTTTATTGATTCTTTTGTGATAGATGGATGTGGATTGTTTTATCTCTGTCCAAGTTAAATTTGCAAGCTTCGAATGTAGGGGGACTCGAAACAATCTCTACATTGTTGTTCTCGTCTTGAAATAGGGCAATAGCATAGTCCCCTTTAGGTAAGTTCATTTCGATCGTTGTGCTACCTGTGGTTGCAGAGACAGACTCGGCACAAGGAGGCATCTGTAAAAAATGGGCCTGATTGGCGTAAAATGCACACATGATCTTTCCTTCAAATTTGCTTATTTGATCTACAATGACAGTTAGTTTAATTTATGCAGTGGCCATAGTAGCAAGTACGAGGCCCATGATGGCTAAAAGAATAAATCTCTTCATAATGATGGAAGGATTAAACTGTTAATAATCTTTACTTACTTCTCCAACTTCAATATAGAGCGCTCTTGAGTTTGAGTTGCTTTCTTTGATGCAAATGTAAATCAGTTTATTTTATAAACCAAATGATTCTGTAAGGATAATAGTGCTTAAGATAGGGCATATTTACATATGAGTCTTTTGTAACTCACTTATTGTAAGGTGGTTGTAATATTTGAATCTAAGGTTTATTTGATTGTAAAAAACTTTTTGATTTATCTTTCTTTCAGATGATTATGGATGATATGTATAATTTCCTCTCCGTACCTTTCTATGGTCTTTGGACCTACACCTGAAATAAGGGCAAGTTTTTCCAGTGTTGTTGGGGCAAAGTTTACGATACTTGTGAGGGTCTTTTGGGTTAGTATCCAAAAAGCCGGTTTACCTATTTCGTCGGCTTTTTCTTTTCTCCATTTGCGTAGTGTTTCGAAGAGAGAAGGATCTTGTATGTCTTCAGAGGATTCGACTTTGTTTTCGCTTCTAACTCTTTTGGTCTTTTTCGTTTGTGTTTCCTCCGGCTCTTTGCCCATAAGGATAGATAATGTCCGTTGGTAGCCTAATGTCGAAAAGCCATTTTTTGCAACATAGCTCAGAAGTTCGTCTTTTTCATTGAGCTGCTCTTTGATGTTGTCAATGGCTGTATGTACCCTCTTGGCTATCTCTTTGTTATCTATGGGGATGTTTAAGTTGTTTGTAAAAGTGATGATTGCTTGGAGCTCTTCCTTAAAGTAGGTCGCACCTTTGGTTACTCTTTCTTGTAAGAATAGGTCTTTTTCGTAGTCTTGAGATTGCTCTATTATGGAGCTATATTGTTGTTCGAATAGTTGTGCCACTGCGGCGACCCTTTGTGCAAATTGGGTTGTTAGCTGTGCCATTTGGGTTACAATATTGGGGAATAGATTGTAAAGACTATCATTCATTACCTTGGAAAGTCTGTTTATTCGAATGGTCAGCTCATCAAAGTTGAATAGTTGGGTAATTAACTTTACAAAGTAATTTTTCTTGAGTTCCTCTATATCTTTTGTTGTAGGGGTGTGGCTTCCCATATCATTGACATAGTTTGTAACATCTTGGTCACTGATGATGGCATGAAGAGGAATGGGGCTCATCAATACCAGTCCCTCTATTGTTTTGCATCTTGACAATGCGACGTAAGTTTGCCCGTGGCTAAAAGCATCTGTTGCATCTATAATTGCCTTTTCGAATGTCAATCCCTGGCTTTTGTGAATTGTGATAGCCCAAGCTGTTTTAAGTGGATATTGAGTAAATGTACCTATTGGCTTTTCCTCTATACTTTGAGTCTTTTCGTTGAGCTCAAATTTGACATTTTGCCATGTCTCCTGTTCTACATTGATGATTGTCTCTTCGTTTTGCAATCTGACATGTATTTCTTTGTGTGTCAGATAGATGATCTCTCCAATAGAGCCATTGTAATATCTTCCCTTAGGATCGTTTTTGATTAGCATGACTTGGGCTCCCTTTTTAAGTGTGAGATCAATCTCAGTCGGATAAGACGATTCGGGAAAATCGCCTGTAATATTGGCATTGAAGGTGATGCTGCCTCCGGGAAGTTTTTGCATCTGATTTTCATTGATCTCTTGGGCTTGCCTGTTGTGTGTTACTAATCTGATATAGCCCTCTTCCGCTTTAGGGTTGAAAAATGGTATATACCTGCTGTTAAGCCTTTTTAGAAGATCCTCCGTAACCTTATTCTCCCTGATGGCATTGAGTATTTCTATAAACTCCTGATCCTTTTGTCTATAGATGGTTTTGAGCTCTACGACAAAGTAGGGAGTCTCGTTAAGGACTTTACTGCCAAAAAAGTAAAAGGATGAGTAGTGGTTTTTGAGTACTTCGTAGTCGTTAGCTGTGACCACCGGAGGCAACTGTTGTAAGTCTCCAATCATCAATATCTGTACACCTCCAAATGGTTGGTTGCAACCTCTAAAGACTCGGAGCACTGCATCTATCTCATCCAAGAGATCTGCTCTGACCATAGATATCTCATCTATAATGATAAGGTCAAGGTTCTTTATAAGTCTTTTTTTCTTTTTGGATAATCTAAAGTTGATTTTTACTTGACTGTCGGGGATAAAAGGCGCAAATCCGAGCTGGAAGAACGAATGAATACTGCACCCCCCTGCGTTTATGGCTGCTATGCCGGTAGGAGCAAGTACTATTATTCGTTTTTTAGAATGCTGAACAAGTCTTCTCAAAAATGTCGTTTTACCTGTCCCGGCTTTACCGGTAAGGAAGAGATGCATATCTGTTTTTTCGATGATTTGTTGCGCTAATTCAAGTTCTGGATTTTGCATATATGTTGATCTTTGTAATGCTTCATCATCTTGTAATATGTGATGATCGGCTAATTTCTTACTAAAGTACTCATAATGCGATATTCAAAGCAAGCAATCTATTTGATTGTTTTCTGTAGGTGATTGTTTATGGATACATAATCTGATATATATACTTATATAAAAACAATCGGATTCGATCATATATATGAGACTGTTCTCTTCAACTTCAAAGCCTTGTATCTTTTCCATTTGTGGTGTCATCAAATTTGCTCGTAAATTTGTCTTAATTGCACTTTACGATTCCGAATGAGTGTGTGGTATTGAAGAAATAATGCTTAGCGATCAAAGTTGTACCTTTGTCGAAGATGCAAGGAGATACATATTATACAATAGAGAAGGTGGCTGAAGCTCAATATTCAGAAAAGCGTAGTAAATTTCTTGCTTTTGTGGTGCCGGTCAAAAGTCCCGAGGAGGCATTGGCAGTAGTGGACAACTATCGCAAGAAGTATTACGATGCCAGACATGTATGTTGGGCTTATAGGATTGGTGAAGAGGGTGTGGAGCGTTCGAATGATGATGGCGAACCATCCGGTACCGCCGGAAAACCTATTTTGGGAAGACTTTTGTCTGCCGATTTGTCGGATATTGTAGCTATCGTTGTCAGATACTTTGGCGGTATTAAACTTGGTACCAGTGGACTCATTGTGGCATACAAAAGTGCCACGGAGCTTGCTATTGAAGAGGCAGTAAGAAAACCGGTGACCAAGATGGTTGATTTTGAGGTTGCCTATGGTTACGACTTGATGGGTGAAGTGATGCGTTATGTCAAAGAGTATAATCTTACAGTTGTCTCGCAAGAATGCTTACAATCTTGTAGTCTTCACCTTCGTGTCAGAGCAAATGATTTTCCCGAAGTTAAAGCGAGGTTTGAGGCATTGTATGGTTGCTCTATTTCATGTCTTAAGAAAGAAGATGAATAATAGTTTTATGTTACTATCACCTTACAATAGTCCTTTTGTATAAGGATGATTTTCTTGTTTCGTGTTTATGATGTCGGCCGGATGGACTTGTAAGAAAAGAGAGTAGTAAATACGGAATTTTGATGTTTGAATATAGAGGCTGTGCAAAGTTTATTCGGTGTCGGCTATTGTGGTGATTGCGTCTGATAGTAGAGAGACTTTTTGTCCATATCGAGCATTAATATTTAGCCCTTAATCGTGTAGTGTTCCGTTTGACCTAATATGTCTTTTGTCAAGCATTTAGGGGTTTCTTTTATATCAAAAAAAGACATTTGGTATCTTTTCCGGGGTGAATGGAGCATTATTCGCTGTAAATAAGAAAGATTTTCATGGAAAATTGATGATAGATATTTTTAATGTCTCCTATTTTATTGCTTGATTTATGGGATGAAGATTGATTGATACCTTTCATTTGTATATTCAATGATATTTTTTACTTACAAATTGATTCGATGATAGGATGAGTTTTATAGCCTTAAGTCGTATAAAAGAACAACTTGCAAGGAAATATTGCATACCTTTGTTACCAAACAATGAAGAGAGAGTGGTTGCCAATTCTTGCTCATGGCAGACTGCTCGATTGGATTTGTCATTTGGGTGTGTTTTTTTAGAAAAAGTTTTTTTATGAACGGAAAGACAGTAGTCATTGGTGTCATTGGCGCAGATGCTCATGCAGTAGGTAATAAGATCATTGCATTTGCATTGGACCAGGCAGGCTACAAAGTAATTAATTTGGGCGTTATGGTTTCACAAGAGGAGTATATTGAAGCTGCTCTTGAAACTAATGCAGACGCTATCATTGTTTCTTCTCTCTATGGACATGGGGAGATTGACTGTAATGGTTTACGTGAAAAGTGTAATGAAGCCGGATTGAAGGGTATACCTCTTCTTGCCGGAGGTAATTTGGTAGTTGGTAAGCAGGACTTCAAAGATGTTGAAGCTCGTTTTAAAGCCATGGGTTTTGACTGTGTTTACCCTCCTGGAACTCCTATTGAGACAACTATTGCTGACTTAGATAAAATTTTAGGATTGGCTTGATGATAAAGTCGAGCTAGAATTAGCAATGAAATATCTAACAGTAGATTTCGGTAGTACTTACACCAAACTAACGGCGATTGATGGCGATAAGCGTGAAGTAGTCGCTACCGCATCCGCCTTTACCACCATAGAAACTCATGTTTTGGATGGCTTTAACAATGCCATGGCGAAACTTGAAGAAAAGATAGGTGGCCCGTTCCATTATGATAAGATGCTGTGTTGTTCTTCGGCAGCCGGAGGTCTTAAAATGGTGGCATTGGGCCTGGTGCCTGAATTGACTTCAAAAGCAGCTCGTATGGCTGCTTCAAGTGCCGGGGCAAAAGTGGTAAAGACTTACGCATATGAAATATCTAAGGCCGAACAAGATGAGATTTACAACATTAATCCGGACTTGGTATTGCTGTGTGGAGGAACGGATGGTGGAAACAAAGAGGTTATAATTGCAAATGCTAAGCGATTGGTTGCAATAGATAGAAATTTCTCTATCATTGCCGCCGGGAACAAGTCGGCTTCGTATGATTTGGAGGAAATATTTAAGGCGTCAAATAAAAATTATGTGATTGCCGAGAATGTGATGCCAAACTTTAATGAGCTTAATATAGATCCTGCTAAGCAGTGCATCAAAGACCTTTTTATCTCACGTATTATTGACGCCAAAGGGCTTAGTGAAGCTCAGGCCATGACGGACTTTAAGATTATACCTACACCGTTGGCAGTATTAAATGGTTGTGAGCTTTATAGCAAAGGAACCAGAAAGACTCCGGGTGTTGGGGAGCTTGTTGCGATTGATATTGGTGGCGCAACCACTGATATTTATTCGATGTCTTATGGCAATCCGACTGTTGAACCTGTAATGATTAAGGGCTTGAAAGAGCCTTATAGCAAACGAACTGTAGAGGGAGATCTTGGAATGAGATATTCCTTATCTGCTCTTGAAGAGTCCATTGACCTTTATGCTGTGGCTGAAGAGCTTCAGATAGATGAAAATCAAATTAAAGAATGGGTAAGCCTCTGTGCTGCTCATCCGGATACATTGGCTCAAGAAGGTTCGATTGAACATCATATAGAGGAAGCTCTTGCCAAAGCAGGTATTTCTCTTGCTGTAGAGCGTCATGCAGGCGAAATAGACAGTGTGTTTACTCCTATGGGTCAGGTGTATACACTTACCGGAAAAGATTTGAGTGATGTTCCTTATGTCGTTGGTATTGGCGGTGTACTTATCAATAGTCCGAGACCTGCTTATATTTTGAGTGGTGCCGAGTTTGATCCGACCCGTATGCGTCATACCAAACCTAAGCATCCGAGTTATCTCCTTGACAAGCGTTATATATTTGCATCAATGGGTTTACTTTCTACCCAGGATAAAGAGCTTGCATTGGAGATTATGAAGAAAGAGATTGTACCTATCAATAAATAGACTTAAAATACTTCGTAAATCACATGGAAGTAAAAAACAAAAAGCTTACAGATGACCAGTTCTTTGCAGAGCGCAAAGAGGTGTTAGCATCTTGGCCGACCGGTAAAGATGTAGATTTTCAAGAAGCAGTAGACTATCAGAAATCTATCGCTCCGGAAAAGAGATTTGATCACAAATTAACAGAAGCTAAAAAAGCAGGAATTACACTTATTCAGCCTCGTGCGGGTGTAGCTCTCTATTCAGAACATATCAAACTTCTACAATTCCTCGAAAATGAGGGTGGGGCAGACTTGTTGCCTTCTACCGTAGACAGCTATACTCGTCTTAATCGTTATAATGAAGCTGAGACAGGTATAGAAAAGAGTAAGGAATCAGGCCGTTCGATGTTGAATGGTTTCCCGATTGTAAATTATGGTGTTGATATTTGTCGTGCAGTAACTTCTGCTCTGAAAAACCCGGTACAGGTGCGTCATGGTACTCCTGATGCCCGACTTTTGACTGAAATTTCAATCGCCGGTGGATTTACTTCTTATGAAGGTGGTGGTATTTCATATAATATTCCCTATTCTAAAAATCATCCCGTAGATAGAGTAATTGCCTATTGGCAGTATGCAGACCGTCTTGTTGGTATGTATGAGGAGGCCGGGGTGTCTATCAATAGAGAGCCGTTTGGCCCATTGACAGGTACTTTGATCCCTCCATGTATTTCGAATGCTGTGGCTGTTATTGAAACGCTGTTGGCTGTTGAGCAGGGTGTGAGGGATGTTACTGTTGGTTATGGACAGTGCGGAAACTTGATTCAAGACGTTGCTGCTCTTCGTTCACTTCGTCAGCTTGTAGATGAATACTTGACCAAGTTTGGTTACAAGGGCGTTAATGTTACTACCGTATTCCACCAGTGGATGGGTGGTTTCCCTCAGGACGAAGCCAAAGCATTTGGTGTTATTTCTTGGGGTAGTGCTACTGCAGCTCTTGCTAAGGCTACCAAGGTTATTGTTAAGACTCCTCACGAAGCAATGGGTGTGCCAACAATGGAGGCAAATGCTGCGGGTCTTCGTGCTACTAAGCAAGTTATTTCTATGCTTAGAGACCAAGACTTTACCAATATCCCTGCTGTTGTTGCTGAGTCAGACATCATTGTTGAAGAAACAAGATGTATCCTTGAAAAGGTAATCGAACTTGGTAATGGTGATATCGCACAAGGTACAATCGCTGCATTTGAAGCAGGTGTAATTGATATTCCATTTGCGCCTAATAGATATAATGCAGGTAAGGTGATGCCGGCACGAGACAATAATGGTGCTGTGCGTATACTCGAGATTGGTGGCTTGCCATTTACTCAAAGTTTGAAAGACTTCCACCGTGCTAAACTCGAAGAACGAGCTAAGAATGAAGGAAGACCGGTTAGTTTCAATATGGTAATAGACGATGTCTATGCTATTGGTAAGGGATTCCTTGTAGGCAGACCAAACAACTAAGAGAATATTTTAAGACCATTGCACACTGAGTGCGGTGGTCTTAATCGTAATAAATGGGGCTTTTCTGATTAGATAATTTATATTTTCAGTTTAGGATCAAATCGGAATGTGTCTCCATCTTCCTTTCAATGGAAGGTTAAAAGAATCATAACAAACATCAATCAACTAAATATTTAGTTTCATTATTATGAAAATCAAAAAAGTAATTTGCGCGCCAGGGAAGACAGGTTTCTTCTTTGACGACCAGAAAGCAATTAAGCAAGGTGCTAAGAGTGATGGTGCATTCTATTCAGGTGAACCTGTAACTGAAGGTTTTACTTCAGTGCGTCAGGCTGGTGAATCAATCTCAGTTATCTTCGTCTTAGAAGATGGCCAGCTTGCATTTGGAGACTGTGCTGCTGTACAGTATTCAGGTGCGGGTGGTAGAGACCCTCTATTCCTTGCAGAGAACTTCATCCCTGTGATCGAAAAAGAAATTGCTCCTCTGTATGAAGGTCGCGAGATTACTAATTTCCGTGAAATGGCAGATCTTGTTGACAAGCATGTAAGCGAGTCTACAGGAAAGAAGTATCACACAGCTATTCGTTACGGTGTAACTCAAGCATGTCTTGACGCTGTTGCTAAGAGCCAGAAGAAATTGATGGCTCAGGTGATTGCAAAAGAATACAACACAACGATTTCTGATAAGATGATTCCTATCTTCTCTCAATCAGGTGACGACCGTTATCAAAATGCAGACAAGATGATTATGAAGGGTGCAGAGGTATTGCCTCACGCTTTGTTTAATCATGTTGCTGACAAGGTTGGTCTTAAGGGTGAGAAGATTGTAGCTTATCTTGAGTGGTTGAGAGACCGTATCCTTAACAACAAACCTTACGAAGAATACAACCCAACTATTCATATCGACGTATATGGTACACTTGGTCTTGTATTCGACAACAACTTCGAGGCTATTGCCAACTATATTGGTGAGCTGGAAAAAGTAGCTGCTCCTTTCCAACTTAGAGTGGAAGGCCCGGTTGATATGGGAGAAAAACAAGCTCAAATCGATGCTCTTGCTGAAATTCGTCGTTTGATGGAAGAAAAGGGTATTAAGGCTCAGATTGTAGCTGACGAATGGTGCAATACTCTTGAAGATATCATCGACTTCTCTAAGGCTAAGGCTGGTCATATGGCTCAGATCAAGACTCCGGACTTAGGTGGTATCAACAATGCTATCGAAGCAGTTCTTTACTGTAAACAACACAATATGGGTGCATACCTTGGTGGTACTTGCAACGAAACAAATCGTTCTGCAGAAATATGTGCCAACATTGCAATGGCTACACAACCTGTACAATATTTGGCTAAGCCGGGTATGGGTGTAGATGAAGGTTACATGATCGTATTCAACGAAATGAGCCGTATCCTTGCATTGAAGGATGTACTCTAATTACTGACATTCAGTATTTTTATTTATAACTTCTCGAGTAGGGGATATGTAGTGTGATTTGCTACTATCCTTACTCGATGAACAACAAAAAGTTTAATAAGCTTTTCATTCAATTATATTATGGAAGAAATTAAAATCCTATCCCCTACAGCGATCTTGGGATACGGCTTCCCTATTGAATCCTTCGAAGAAGGTATGAAGCGCAAGCCGGATGTAATTGCTGTAGACGCAGGAAGTACAGACCCGGGCCCATATTACCTCGGTGCAGGAAAGTCATTTACAGACCGCAATAGTGTTAAACGTGACCTCGAAATCATGATTCCGGCAGGACTTAAGGCCGGTATCCCTGTTATCATCGGTACAGCCGGTGGCTCAGGTGGTCACCCCCACGTAGCTTTTGCCCTTGAAATTATCGAAGAGATAGCTCGCGAAAAGAAATTGTCATTCAAAATGGCAGTTATTGAGAGCGAACTTGACAAGGAATTCGTTAAGAAAAACCTTCGTGAAGGTCGTGTTACTCCTCTTAAGCCGGCAAAAGAAATTACAGAAAAAGATATCGATGAGAGTGTACGCATTGTATGCCAGATAGGTGAAGAACCATATATCAAGGCTCTCGATGAAGGTGCACAAGTTATCTTGGCAGGTCGTTCTTATGACCCATCTGTATTCGCCTCTCTTCCAATCAAGCAAGGTTTCCCAAAAGGTCTTGCTATTCATATTGGTAAGATTTTGGAATGCGCTGCTATTTGTGCTCTTCCGGGTAGCGGATCAGACTGTATGTTTGGTTATCTCCGTCATGATAGCTTTACACTTGAACCGCTTTCTAAAGCTCGTAAGTGTACAACATTGTCTATCGCAGCTCATACTCTTTATGAAAAGTCTAACCCATATATCCTCCCCGGCCCAGGTGGTGCAATCAACTTGCATGAAACGAAGTTTGAGCAGGTGGGAGACAATATGGTGAAGGTTAGCGGAAGTAAGTTTGAGCCAACACCGGAGTACTATGTTAAGATGGAAGGTGTACGCCGTGTAGGTTATCGTACAATTTCTCCGGCTGCTACAAAGGACCCAATCATGATTTCTAAGATTGATGAGATTGTAGAAGCAGTGAAGGCTCGTGTACGTGACAACTTCAAGTCTTATGGTATTGAGAATTTCCATTTGGATTTCAAGATCTACGGTAAGAATGGTGTGATGGCAATGTTCCCGGGTCAAGAAAAGACTGTTAAGGGAGATGAACTTCTCATTATCATTGAGGCTGTAGCTCCAACTCAAGCTCAAGCCGATACTATCTGTGGCTTTGCACGTTCTACAATGTTGCACTACGGATATGAAGGCCGTATTTCTACTGCAGGTAATTTGGCATTCCCATTCTCTCCGTCAGACTGCCATGTAGGTGAAGTATTCGAATTTAATGTATATCACCTATTGAAGGTTGATGATCCATCAGCTATGTTCCCAATCGAATATAAGCAGTTTGAAAATGGTAATCTTAAATAATTTAGGAGGAAAAGAATATGGCACATTATAAATTGATGGATCTTGCATCGGTAATCCGTAGCAAGAACTCAGGACCTTATGAATTGACTTTCGACGTTATTTTTAAGGATTTCGAAACCTATTATAAGGTTCGTGACGCTAAAGTTATCAATGCAGAGATGTTTGCAAAGTTGTATAGCATTCCTGTAGAAGATATTCTCAACGTTGTTTATTTTGATCCTGCTAAGGCTATGAAGGTGACTATCGTTAGACCGATCCCTTCAGGAGCTCTTGGTGAGACTGACGTCTATGGTGCACAACAACATGCTCCATTGATGAAATATGAATTCGACCTTTAATTAAGTCGTTGATAATAATAACTGAGTGTAGAGGGCGGATGAGGATGATTCCCCACCGCCCTTTTCAATGAATAATCCTTTGTCCCAAACCTCTCTTTTAGTAGAAGTTGTATTTTGGGATTTATAGAACATAAGTCTTAATTGATCATTGCTCATTCGGGCTGTTATTTAGTCCAACAATGTCTTTAGAACATTGGGTTAGAAATCGGATGGTTTAAGAGAAACTAAAAGAGGTCTTTATGCTTTTTTAAGGCTTCATTTTATTCTCAGACTGTGGTCTCAGCTATGCTTCCTTGCCGAATGTAAAAGTCAGTCCAAAATGACTTTATAAATACTTTCTCTTTCTATAGACATATTTGGATTTAAGAGTGTCTACTACAATTATGTGGTGACATTCAAAGATTAATTCGATTATCTTGGGATTGTTTTGTATGATATTTCGGCTGGATGAATGGTGTTGTCAAAATTGTCCGTTTTTTGCCGTAATAATCAGAAACAGCTCTTCTAATATATTTACTTTATGCGTGAGATAAAAGCTTCTGAAATAACTAATCTGATCGAACGTCTTTGTATCGAAGCCAATTGTTTGATATCAAAAGATATTGAGCAATGTTTTGTTCGTTCTCAGAAAACAGAAAAATCACCGCTTGGCAGAGAGATTATAGGTACCTTGCTTAAGAATGCTGAGATTGCTCGTTCTACTATGGCTCCAATCTGTCAGGACACCGGTATGACAGTGGTTTTCGTTAAAATCGGACAGGAAGTTCATGTTACTGACGGTTTTATCGAAGACGCTATCAATGAGGGTGTTCGTCGCGGTTATGAAAAGGGTTACCTTCGCAAATCTGTTGTCAAGGATGCTCTTCAACGTGATAATACCGGAGACAATACACCGGCTGTCATTCATTATGAGTTTGTGCCGGGTGATGAATTTCACATAACAGTTTCACCAAAAGGTTTTGGTAGTGAAAACAAGAGTGGTTTGCAGATGCTTACTCCGGCTCAAGGTATTCCGGGCATCAAGAAGGTGGTGTTGGATACAGTAAGTCATGCTGGAGCCAATCCTTGTCCCCCAATAATCGTTGGTGTCGGCATTGGAGGTACAATGGAACGTGCTGCACTTATGGCGAAGAAGGCTCTTCTAAGACCTGTGGGAACTCCCAGTCAGAGAGAAGATGTTGCCAAACTCGAGCAAGAACTTCTTGATGAGATCAATAAACTTGGTATTGGTCCGGCAGGTTTTGGTGGTACTACAACAGCTATGGCGGTCAATATTATCACTGGACCTACGCATATTGCAGGTCTTCCCGTTGCTGTTAATATTGGTTGTCATGTGACCAGACATGCTGAAGGTTCACTTTAATTAGAAAGGGTTGATAATGGACGAAAAAAGAATAATTACTCCACCATTCACTGATGAAGTGATCAAGTCTCTTCATGCAGGGGATATGGTTTATATAACAGGTACAATCTATACAGCAAGAGATGCTGCTCATCTTAGATTAGTTGAGATGCTTGAGAAGGGCGAAAAGATGCCCTTTGATTTTGAAGGACAAGCAGTTTATTATGCTGGTCCATGTCCTGCTAAGCCGGGACAGGCTATTGGTTCTGTTGGTCCTACTACTGCCGGTCGTATGGATCCTTATTCTCCACGACTCATTGCAGAAGGTCTTCGAGTAATGATTGGCAAGGGATTGAGATCTGATGAGGTGGTAGAATCTCTTAAGAAATATACCGGAGTGTTTTTTGCCGCTATTGGTGGTGCAGCTGCTCTAATGGGACAGGCTGTCAAAGAGGCCGAGGTAATTGCATTTCCGGAATTGGGAACAGAAGCTGTACGCAAACTTCGTGTAGAAAATCTTCCTGTTATAGTAGCGGTTGACTGCCATGGTAAGGATGCTTATGCTAAGGGAAGATGTGAGTACGAAACTAAATAAACTTCTCATTACTCTGAGAACTTCATATAGAAACTAACTATAAGAGGACACACTCCTCCAAATGATTGCCCCGGGTATTGGACTCGGGGCTTTTTCATTCATAATCTTTGACAAATAATCTGAGAAAGTGTGATAAATGTATTGATAGCTATACAGATAATAATCCATTTTTGCATTGAAAAACGACAAATCCTCCGGTAGGGAGAATGAATGATCTAAAGTTGATTATAATAGCTGTCTGGTCCAAATCGTTCCTTATTCAATAGTGTCCTAAACGTTTTTGACGAATAAAAAGAAAAGGGTAGGTTTGTATTGAACAAAAAAGAACAGCTCCAAGAGCTGTCACCAACCACCCTTTTCATGGCAAATATAACACTATTCGCACA
>NZ_JBHSGO010000209.1:0-29582 GCF_042654485.1 Falsiporphyromonas endometrii
TGACAGACAATTCGAAATAATTTCTTTAATTTGTACTTGTGTAAGGTTCATGCTTTTTATCGTTTTTTAGTTTGTAATTTCAAAGATAATAGTCTTGGGTCTTACACACTTTTTTGGGACAGTATCCACTTCTTTTGTATGAAATCAAGTCGAACTTACTTGTGGTGTGCCGAGATGTGATAATGATTGTAAGAGCATTCTTTTTCTTGGTCCCAATCAAGGTATTCGGTTTCAAAGATAAGCTGCAATACATGAGGTGAGTTACAATAGATTTTTAGATAATAAAGAAAGATTAAAACAATAATAACAATGGCAAAAACAGGTCGTATTGGGGTTACAAGCGATAATATATTCCCCGTTATTAAAAAGTTTCTCTACAGTGATCATGATATTTTTTTAAGAGAGCTTGTTTCGAATGCAGTTGATGCAACCAACAAACTCAAGACTCTCTCCAGTAAGGGTGAAGCCAAGGGTGAGTTGGGTGATTTGTCTGTAAGGATAAGTCTTGATCCAAAAGCTAAGACTCTCACAGTCTCTGACCGAGGCATTGGTATGACTCAAGATGAAGTGAATAAGTATATCAATGAGATTGCATTTTCCGGAGCTGAAGAGTTTCTTGAAAAGTACAAGGATGATGCTGCAAGTATCATTGGCCATTTTGGATTAGGCTTCTATTCAGCATTTATGGTTTCTAAAAAGGTTGAAATCTTCACCAAGAGCTATAAAGACAATGCTGAAGGGGTGCATTGGAGTTGTACCGGCGAGCCCGATTATATAATGGAATCCTGTGATAAAGCAGATCGTGGTACAGATATTGTGCTTCATATTGATGATGAAAGTCAAGACTTCCTTCAGAAAGAGAAGATCGATTCTCTTTTGAGAAAGTATTGTCATTTCTTAAATGTTCCAATCATTTTTGGTAAGGAACAGGAATGGAAAGACGGTAAATATGTAGATACCGATAAGGATAATCAAATCAATGATACTGAGCCGCTTTGGACAAAGCAACCGGCGGATTTGAAGGATGAAGATTACAAAAACTTTTATCGTCAGCTTTATCCAATGTCAGACGAACCGCTGTTTTGGATTCATTTGAATGTAGACTATCCGTTTAATCTTACCGGTGTCCTTTACTTCCCAAAGATTCATAATCAGTTTGAACTTCAAAAGAATAAAATTCAGCTTTACTGCAATCAGGTCTTTGTAACGGATGAGGTAGAGGGTATTGTTCCCGAGTTTTTGACACTTCTTCATGGAGTCATCGATAGTCCGGATATTCCATTGAATGTTTCAAGAAGTTACCTTCAGAGTGATGCAAGAGTCAAGAAGATCTCATCTCATATCACAAAGAAGGTTGCTGACAGATTGGAAGAAATCTTTAAGAAGGATCGCTCTACATTCGAAGAGAAGTGGGAAGACCTTAAGATTTTCATTGCTTATGGTATGCTAAGTGATGAGAAGTTTTATGATAGAGCGATGAAGTTCTATCTTTTCAAGGATACAGAAGGTAAGTACTTTACTTATGAAGAGTATAAGCAACTCATCCAATCTGAACAGACTGACAAAGATGATAGAATAGTCTTCCTCTATACCAACTCGCTGGATAAACAATATGCTCATATTAAGAATGTCAAAGACAAGGGGTATAGCGTTTTGGTGATGGATGGACCGCTTGATGTTCCTTGTATGAGTCGTTTTGAACAGAAAAACGAAAAGACTGCTTATGTGAGAGTGGATAGCAGCTCACCCGAGATGCTTATCCAAAAGAAGGATCAAGCACAGGTTGCATTGGATGCAAAGGATGTTGATATGCTCAAAAATATTTTTGAAGGTCACCTGCCTACAATGGAGAAGAAGCATTTCAATATTGTGCCTGAGTCTTTAGGTAAAGATCAGGATGCTGTGACTATTACTCAGGATGAGTTTATGAGGCGTATGCAGGAGATGGCTAAACTTCAACCGGGAATGGGATTCTATGGAGAACTTCCGGAAACATTCAACATTGTCCTTAATACAGACAATGAATTGGTTGATCGTATCCTCAAAGAGGCAAAACAGGCTAACGATGCAACTCTTGATCCGATGCGTAAATCCTTAGAAGAGGCTCAAGCTGAGGTTGACAAAATGGCTAAGGCTCAAGAAGGAAAGAAGGATGAAGAGATTGCTACAGCAGACAAAGAATCTCTTTCTAAGCGCCGTGAAGAGGTCCAAAAGATCAGTACTGAGATCTCGAATAAACTTAAGGAATATGGTAAGGGCAATGATTTGATAGGTCAGTTGCTCGACTTGGCTCTATTGTCGGGTGGTTTGCTTACGGGTGAAGCTTTGGCAAACTTCATTCGCCGTTCTCAGAAACTTCTATAAGATTGAGATGTGACTACCATTCTCAGAAGGTAGTATGACTTGATACAAGGTCTCCTGATCCGGTTAGGATTTGGAGACCTTTCTTTTTTTATATACAAACTCCATTTTACTCTTCAAATTATCCATCCGTTCACAAATTCAGAACAACAGATCGATGTCATACAGGAGTTAAACTGAAAAACTTTCCTTAGTCTGATTCTTGTATCGTATCTTTGCAAACAAAACAGAACAAGTATAATATGGTAATATTGATAAAGCTGCTTCAGCTAATGCTCTCTCTTACAATCTTAGTTGTGATTCACGAATTGGGTCACTTCTCAATGGCTAAGCTTTTTAAGGTGAGGGTAGATAAGTTTTATGTTTTCTTTAATCCGGGCTTTACCTTATTCAAATTTAAGCCTAAGCATTCTGAGACCGAATGGGGTATTGGATGGTTGCCTCTTGGTGGGTATTGCAAACTCAATGGGATGATAGATGAGTCGATGGATACGAATTATCTATCTTCGGAGCCTCAACCCTATGAGTTTAGAGCTAAGCCGGCTTGGCAACGATTTCTTATTATGGTAGCCGGGGTTGTCTTCAATTTTATCTTGGCACTTGTGATTTATTCTGCAGTGGCTTATACATGGGGCGAGTTTAGACTTCCTTCAGATAAAGTTGCATCGGGAATGGTTTTTTCTCCGGCCTCAAAAGCTGTAGGATTTAGAGATGGAGATGTCATATTGGCTGTAAATGGCGAAAAAGCAGATATCCTCAAAAGTGACTTTTATCGTTCTTTTATTCAAGCTCACACCGTTGATATAAGGCGCAATGGAAAAGATACCACTATAGTTATGCCCAAAGATATGATGCTGAGGGTTATGCGTGACGGCCAACCTCCTTTGGCTGTCAGTATGCCTTACATTGTCGATAGTGCTTTGTCTGTGAGTGCCAAAAATTTGGGTCTTGAGCGTGGAGATCAGTTGTTGTCTGTACAGGGTAAAGATATTAAGAATGCAATGGATGCTGTTGCCTTGCTCAAGGAGCACAAGAATGAGACAATTCAAATGCAGTTTTTAAGAGCTAATGATACATTGAATCTCTCTGTACCTATAGACTCTGCCGGTAAAATGGGCGTTTTGCTTCAACCTATTAATAAACATTATCCTATTGAACTTCATAAGTACTCTATTTTGGAGGCAATACCGGCCGGTGTGAATCAAGGTGTTGGCACGATGACCGGATATGTTTCGGACATGAAATATGTCTTTACCAAGGAAGGTGCCGATCAATTAGGTGGATTTGCATCAATCGGTAATCTTTTCCCTTCGATGTGGAATTGGCGTTCGTTTTGGCTTATGACAGCATTCTTAAGTGTTATCTTGGCTGTGATGAATCTTTTGCCTATCCCGGCATTGGATGGAGGACATATAATGTTTTTGTTGTATGAGATGATAACGGGTAAAAAGGTCAGTGAGAAAGTGTTGATTTCAGCGCAGCTTATCGGGCTCTTTTTGCTGTTAGGTCTTATGATCTTTGTTAATGTCAAAGATATTTTCCGATTTATATAGTCTTTGGCTTCTGTTGTTCTATTAACCTTTTAGATAGATGGTATTAGCAAGTGGATTGATAACCTTATGTTGCATCAATTAGGGCTTTTTAAATTAGATAAACCGGGAAGTTTGAAGAGTCTTTACATACATTTTATTGTAGACTTGATAAAGTTTCTAAAGTCAGATGTAAGATAGATATCCATTTGTTAGTTTATTTTGTGCATATGAATAATGTATTTGTTTACCCCGCCACTTTTGAGTCTAAGATTGGTTTCAATGAGATTAGATCTCTTTTGAAAACATATTGTTCCGGATCTTTGGGAAAAGAACAGGTAGACCGGATGCTTGCTCAGTGTGATTATGATCTTTTGACTCAAAAACTGAATGAAGTGTCCGAATTGCTTTTGGCCATAGAGAACGGGGAATCGATGCCATCTATCATAGAGTTGGATGTTAGGGATGCACTTAGACGAATAAGGCCTCAAGGTACTTACCTTCTGGAAGAGGAGCTTTGGCTTATATTACAATCCATGCGATGTGTCTCCGATATTGTTGACTTTGTTAGAATGCACAATTCGGAGGATGAAGATGCTCAAATGCCTTATTTATCAAAGCATTTTGGTGATTGTTTGTCTTGGCCCAAACTGTGCAGAAGAATTGCTTCAATCTTCACTCCACAAAAGCGGATTGCAGATAATGCATCCAGGGAGTTGGCGTCTATAAGGGGTGAGATGGCCTCTTTGGAAAGACAAATGACAAGACTTGTCAATAAAGCTATGGCAAGGGCAAAAGAGAATGGTTTTATGGATGCAGATGCCATGCCGGCGGTAAGGGATGGACGAGTCGTTTTGCCAATCAACCCTTCTCACAAAAGAGCCATACCCGGGATTGTACAAGGAGAATCCATGACCGGTCGGACAGTCTTTATCGAGCCGGCTGAGGTTGTTGAAGCAGGTAATAGGATTTCGGAGCTTGAGGCGGAAGAGAAGAGAGAAATAATACGTATCCTCACATCAGTTACAGATGAAATCAGACCTTTTAGTCATGAGATTATTGATGGTATCGGATATATCTCCGATTTTGATTTCATCTTAGCCAAGGCCAAGTTTGCCGCTAAGTTTGAAGGACGATTGCCAAAACTCTTTGCCAATCAGAGACTTAGTTGGATCAATGCTGTACATCCTATTCTATCCAAATCATTGCAAGAGCATCATAAGGAGGTTGTCCCTCTAAATATTCACCTTGACGAAAAGGAAGGAAGGATATTGGTTATATCAGGACCTAATGCTGGGGGAAAGAGCGTTTGCCTCAAGACTGTGGGGGTTGTGCAGTATATGTTGCAGTGTGGTATGTTGCCCTGTTTGTCGGGAGATTCGGAGATGGGTATCTTTAAGAGCCTGGTTATTGATATAGGGGATGAGCAAAGCATTGAAGATGACTTGAGTACTTATAGCTCGCATCTTAGAAATATGAAAGAGTTTGTAAGAGTAGCCTCACCCAATATGTTGTTCTTGATAGATGAGTTTGGAGGTGGTACGGAGCCTCGTATTGGTGGAGCTATAGCGCAAGCTCTGCTGGGTGAATTTAACAATGCAAAGTCTTGGGGCGTTATAACCACTCACTATCACAATCTAAAGTTGTATGCCGACGATACTCCGGGGCTTATGAATGCAGCCATGCTTTATGACAGGCATCTGATGAAACCTCTTTTTTCTCTTGCTATCGGACGACCGGGTTCTTCTTTTGCAATAGAGATTGCACGCAAAACCGGGCTTCCCGAAAGTGTTATTAGTGTGGCTTCAGAAATAGTAGGGCAGGACTATGCTGATATGGATAAATATCTCCAAGATATTATCAGGGATAAGAGATACTGGGAGCAAAAAAGAAATAAGGCACGAATTGAAGAGAAAAAGCTTAGAGAAACTGTAGAACAGTATTCTAAGCAGTTGGTAGAGTTTCAGTCTCAGCGAAAGCGTTTGTTGAAGGAGGCTGCACACGAGGCTGAAACAATCATTGCCGATTCGAGAAGTCGAATAGAGGCTACGGTCCGTAATATCAAAGAGGCCAATGCCGAGAGGGAAAGTACTCTAAAGGCACGTAAAGAATTGGAAGAGTTTAGAGCAAGACTTTCTCAACTCAGTAAAGAGGAGGAGCAACTTGTCAAAGAAGATAAGTATGATAGGGAATTGGAACGATTGCGACGTCGAAAGGAGAATAAGCGTAGAAGAAAGGAGAAGCAACAGCAACTTGCCTCTCATATCCAATCTGATCAAGAGAGGCCTAAAGAAAAGATTGAGAAGAAAAGGTCATTTGAAGTGGGGGATTGGGTTAAGGTTGACGGACAGAATGCACATGGTAAAGTCTTGGAGATCTCCAACAAGACAGCAACGATTTCGTTGGGTATGCTCAAACTAACGATCTCTAAATCAAAGTTGCATCCTTTAACTGACTCAGAAGAGCAAAAGGTCATAAGAGAAGATTCAAAAATGAGAGATACTCAAGTTGGAAGACAGTCCAACATTATTGAGTCCATTCATAACAAAAGGTTGACTTTTAAGCCGGAACTTGATTTGAGAGGTCATAGGGCCAATGAGGCAGTAGAAGCTGTGTCATATTTTATTGATGAGGCTATACAACTGTCTGTGCCTACCGTGAGAATATTGCACGGAACAGGAAGTGGGGCTCTAAGAGAGGCAGTGAGAGCTTATTTGAGTGGGGTACCTCATGTGGATAGCTATAAGGATGAACATGTAGACTTTGGTGGTGCCGGGATTACGGTAGTTTACTTGAAGTAATTGATTCTGATTATCAATAATATGTGTTTTGCACAGAGCAAAGGTCTGTCTTTAACTGATTATTTGTGGTGAGTATAGGTTCCGAACTCCCTAACCCGGGAATGTCAGTATTTTAGTAGAAGAAAGAGTTGTTTTAGCTCCTTTTTGAGTAGATGTAGTAATGATATTTAATAGATAAAGATTTCTATTTGTGATTATTTCAATCAGCTATAATGGACTCTTGGTGAGTTTGTTTATGATGATTGTCGTGACTGTATTTCTCATTATATCACCAAGGTACATCTTACCATCTTGAAAGAATGAACCTCCAAGAAACATTAAAATCAAGAGTATGCAAAGTAAGATGATTATATCCATGGCCTTTTCCTGATTTTATGGTGTCTATAAGATGCAATAAACCTTTGTCTATTCCAATTTATCTTTTGAAAGATACGATGTGAGCTAAGAGCTGTAAGTGTAAAATTCTATCTATTATGATGCTGCTTTTTCTTGCCTTGAGTGTTTTTCTAAAGTGCCTCTTTTATTTATTGAGATTATTTATCACAAGTTTTGTGCTAAATATAATCTGTTGATATTGTACACCTTGTAGTTTTGACTGTTTAGTGTTTCTCGTATTGCTATGAACGATTTGTCAAAATACTTGTGGTTATATGTCTATTTGCTTAGTAATATATCTTTTGTAAGGAGTTTGTTTCTATAATCAGAAAGATTACCTTTGCTTTAGAAATGGGAGATGGAGCGCCTTTTGGTTACTCTGATTTGTATAAAAATGTATTTCTTTTATGCGATGAATTGCACATGATGTTTTTGTGGTTATTGCAAGTATTTATTGATTTTATACGAATTGAAAACGAATGATCTCCAATAAAATTAGTTAGATGTGTTTCGAGTATTGTGAGAACATCTCTATCCATGATTCACGGAATGAATATTAACAACATAATTAATAAGTATTACTATGAGATTTAAACTACTATGTATTGCCTCTTTGCTTGCATCTGTTTTTGCAGCTAATGCACAAAAGGTTGATGAAAACGGAGTCTTGACAGAGTGCTCTTTTATCTCAGGAGAGTACACTATTCCATCAAATGTCAAAGAAATTGGAGAAGGTGCATTCTTTTACTCTGGAGTGACTAAAGTTACTATTCCTAAGTCTGTTGAGAGAATTGAGAAGTCTGCATTTGGTTATTGCCAGTCTCTTACTGATATTGTTTTTGAAGAGGGTTCGCATTTGAAGACTGTTTGTGATTTAGCTTTCACAGAGTGTATTCAAATAAAGGAGATCGCTTTTCCTAATAGTGTAGACTCTATTGGTCGTAGCGTCTTTACCTTTTGTGATAATCTGGCAAAGGTCACCCTTCCTACAAGTTTGAAGAGACTTTCCTATGGATCATTCTCTTCTTGTGCAGCCTTGAAGAAACTTGATATCCCGGCCTCTGTTAAGGTAATAGAAGATTTTGCTTTCGGTAATTGCACCAATCTTCTTTCGATTAAGCTCGGTCAGCCCGATTCTATTGGTACAAAGGCCTTTTATCACTGTGAGAATCTAACCAGTGTGACGATTCCTAATACAGTAAAAATATTGGGAGATAGTGTTTTCATGAGATGTACTTCACTTGAAAATCTTAATATCCCTGCCTCTGTAGAAAAGATTGGTGATAAGTTATTTGTGAGGACTCCGGATTTTGCAGGTTATACTGTGGATGAGGGCAATGAGCATTTTGTTGCAGATAAAGGCGTGTTGTATTCAAAAGATAAAACGGTGCTTTATGAGTGTCCTCAAACTTACACTTCAGAGATGTTTGAAGTTCCTTCATCTGTAAATACCATCAGACCCATGGCATTTTATGAGTGTATGAATGTCAAAGGAATCAAAATTCCTGACGGTCTTGCCGGTCTTGGTATTGCTGCTTTGGCCAATAATGGTATGACTAAGTTTGATTTTGCAGGTAATGATAAGTATTTCTCTATCCTTGGCAATATATATGTCAAATTGAAAGAGGATAAAGGTCTTGCTTTGTTGGCCATGCCTACTAAATCAGAAGTGGATTCTTTGGTAGTTGCTCCCGGTACTATAATGATTGCAGATATGGTGGCAATGAATAATACAAATTTGAAGAAAGTATATATTCCTGAATCTCTACAATTTGTTGGAGCCAGAGCCTTCTATGGTTGTACCGGTCTTAGTGACATTTATGCATGGCCTAAGAAAGCTCCAAAACTTTTGGAGCAGGCGTTTGCGGAGACTATCTTCCCTAACGTGCAACTTCATGTATATGCAGGATCTGCAGAAAGTTATCAACTCGCTTCATGGCCATTTGCTTACGGAGATGATATAACAGATGAGACTTCTTATCCGGAGGTTTATCCTACCTCTTCTGAATCAATTTCAGATGCTAAGGTTTCTGTAGTTCGCAACGCAGAAGATATTGTTATCAGTGCAAACAAGGAAATTAGATCTGTACATATGTATGGTATGGCCGGAAATATGGAGGTAGCCTTGGAGTCCGTAAATAATAATGTTGCTATATTGCCTGTACCTTCACAAGGTAACATCTATATCGTGAAGATTGTTTTTGCTGATAATTCTTCTGTTGTAAACAAAATCTGAGTCTTTTTGTGGTAATCCATTCTTTGGATTATTGAATAGTAGATATTGTTTACAATCTAACGGCTACTTATTAGGGAGCATCATACTTATGGTGCTCCCTAATTTTTTATGCTCATATTGCTCAACCTAAAAGTTGCTTTGGACTTCGTTGAAACTATGATGAATAGAGGCATCTCTTCTCCTCTTGTCTATTATAATACGTTATAGCCTTAAGTATTTATTGATTGGTACGAAAATATACTAATATTTAGGTATTTAATCATTGTGTGCTTCGTTATATATTTGCATCGAATTTAAATCCAACATTATTAGCTATGAGTACAAAACCTAAATTGCAGTGGTGGAAGTCCATTGCCTCTTTTTTGATTGTCTTATGTACAATGCCACTTGGTCATGCGGCCATGATCTTGATGGAAAAGTTATTGCCTCATTCTTTGTTGCCTACCCTTGCTTTTTTGCTCGGATTTCTGGGTTTCGTAATGGTGGTAATAGGAGTTTTTGCATCTACCGATACCAAGCAGACCCTTTGGGGATTTTTTGGGGGACTGTTGTTTTGGACCGGATGGGTTGAGTTTCTATTCCAATATTATGCCAATCGCTATGGTACTTTACCGGAGATTGTCAATGGAGAGATTGTGACTAAGCCCGAATATTTAATCCTTCCTGCAACATTTGGATTTTGGATGATGTTTATGATGTTATATATTTTTAGTGTCCGTACAGGGTGTGATTTTCTTAATTGGTTGCAAAAGTTTTTCTTCAGAGATAAAAAACCTCGTATCGTGGCACGACCTATGACACGTCATACCAGCATTGTGACATTTATGGAGCTTAATATGATTCTTTGGACAAGCTATCTTTTATTGATGTTTTGTTATGATCCTCGCTTTATAGGAGACCATAGCCCCATCACTTTTGCTGTTGGAATTATCTGTTTTATAGCTTCATTTTTCATCTTTGCCAAGCAACTTCGTTTATCATCCTGGGGCGCCAATATTAGAATGTCTATAGCTACGGTTATTGTCTTTTGGACACCGGTAGAGATATTGGGAAGAGTCAACTTTTTTAACGAGTTTTGGGTGCAGCCTTTGGAGCATATCAAGGAGTTGTCGGTCATATTGGTGGCATTTATAGCACTTGTCGGATACTTCATTTATGTATCCAAAAAAAGAAAACCCGATACTAATTCAGAGAGCGTATTGTAATACCTGTTTTTAGTGCAAAAGGGGCTGTATCAATTGATTGACACAGCCCCTTTTTAGGTGTTTCATAACTCGATGAAAAAACATTCATCTATTATGAAACATCCTATGAGCATAAAGCTCCACCTAACTACTAATCACTAAATCTCTATCTTTACTCAATAAATTCATTTTAGTACAATCCTTTGTCTTCGAAATGCCGTTTGCCCATCTTAAATCCGACTTTGAGTCTGACTCAAGTCGTACTTAAGAATGAGAAACTTAATCTGCCGATCTCACAAATAGTATAAAACAATCAATATCAAACAAGAAATCTACCAATCATCTAATAAAGAGTAGTAATAAGTTATTTGCAAAATAGTAGAGCATCTGAAAAACAAAGATCGCGCAGATTGTGCAAAAGTCTTCACTATCTAAAGATGAAGGCGATACAACAATTCATAAACTACATCAAATGAGTAGCTTTCATTATACTTATCCCTCAAAAAGGGAGCACAAAGGTATACAAAGAATTTAAATCACCAAAGGAAAATGAAGAAAAATTTTATCAAAGATATATCTGTTTGATATACAGGTGAGTATGGTTTAGCTTTTTGAGGTCTTCTAAACGCATATTCGAATAAGCTGCTTTTACTTCAAATTATCTTTCTTGTCAAAGGGGTATGTTCTTTTGGGATTTCTTGGGAACCACCCCTTTTCAACTCGTTTCTCTTGATCGAAAATCTCTTTGATAGTCCAAAAGGATGAAAAAGAGAAGACCCCTAAGATGGCGGAAATCAAGGTGGATCGAATCATAACAGAAATCCCCAAAGTGATGAGCCCCAGAATTAAAAAGATCCACCAAGACTTAGTGCCATAGTAGTATTCCATTTTTACTACAATTGGATGGAACAATCCAATGATCAGGAATGTGATAAGACCTATTAATAATCCTTCAAAATACATTATTAAGCTATTATATAAACCGTGAATTATATTGTTTCTTCGACGCAAATTTAATAATAATACATAATGTATATGAGGAAATTTGACGATTGTTTGACTTAAATATCAGGACTCAGTCTTAGCAACCAAAATTCGGAGTTTTATTGTATGCCCTTCGGAATCCTTATTAGAAGGGTTAGTTACATCTTATCTTTAAGGTGATTGATCCAGACTTGAATAATTTGTTCGTTTTCTGCAAGACCTTCCAGAATGCAATGAGTTTTGTAACCTCTCTTTTTGAGTTGTACAGCCCAACTTTGCTCTTCAATTGGCTTGCCTGGAATATAATTGCCCGCCATGTCATTTTTTGCGTGATCGCCGGCTATACTCATTAGGGGTGCAAGATTGATGGCAGCTCCTTTGTTGGCAGTCATCTCCAAGTATTGCAGCACGGAAGAGAAAAGTAATTTTGTGTAGTCGACGGTACCAATCATAATTCCTTTGTTGAGTGTTTGTAGATACTCATTGAGTTGATCGTACTTGCTGTTTGCATGAGGATAATCGTTGGTGTCGTTGCCATGTCCCATCAGTACAAGATATTCTCCTCTTTGAAGTTTATGTTTGTATTGATTGTAGAGGATGTCTCCTACCGTTTGAATATCCTTATTATCCGACAATAAAGGTTCACTTACCAATATCGGTATTTGGGGATAATCTTTTTTGAACTGAGGCACATATCTGTTTACTATCAACGAATATTCATACCCCGGGATTATGTGTAGTGATTGTACATATATCTTATTATAATCTTCCCGAGCTATTTTGCTAAGACACATATCGGGAGTCTCATATTTTTGCCCCGTTTTGTCTGCCCATCGTTTGATGCAGATTGTTGACGTAAATGCCATATAGATGTCTTTGTCGGGGAATGCTTTAGCAAAGTATGATCTGATCTTTCTAAATGTTTCGTGCGCCTCTTTGTGAGTACTCCCGAAGGTGACGAGAAGTATGGCCTCATGATGTCTTTTTTTGACCTCTTGAGGATTATATATTTGTTTGGCTTTATTTATGTTTTTGCAATTGTTGTTTGTTATGGCGCCGGCAACAAATGGGGCCAACGTCATGGCAAAAAGTATGGCTATTAAAGTATGGATTCTTTTCATATTAGGCTTGAATTAGTAGTGGCTAAAGTAATGTTTTTTGAGATAAAAAAGCTGTGCCAATAGATGATTGACACAGCTTATGTTGGTTCTTTTCAGCTTCAAAGCTGAAGTATATAGGTACTTATTTCTTATCTAAAGCGTCAAATCCCTCTCCGTAGACACCTCTGACCCTGCCTTCAGAAACAAAAGCTTTGGGGTCAATCTTATTGATAATTCTGTAGATAGGTACACTCATGTTTTTGCGAGCAATGACCATCAACACTTTTGCCGGTTTGCGAGAATATCCCCCTTCGGCATTCAATATGGTACATCCACGTCCCAGGCGTTTTGTGATGGCTTCGTTTATTTCTTCATACTTGAGACTAAAGATGAAGAATTGTACAGACTGTCTGTTGCTGTTCATAAAGAAGTCAAGCGTCTGTGCCACCACCACGATTTCTACTACAGAGAAGGCAAGTTTACCAAGTGCTACCGGCCATGGAAATTGTGGTCCCATATAGTGGCTGACCAAGCAACCTGTAGTGATAATACAGCTGTCTACCATAATCATGGCACGACCTAAGCTGACATTTTTGTATTTGTTTATAATGGCAACTACGACGTCAGTACCACCTGTAGACCCATTTACGGAGAATACAAATCCCAATCCTAATCCACAAAGGATAGAACCGATGATAAGAGCTACGAAAGGCTCATTTTGGAGCATAGGTCCTATGTTGTGAACCGAATCTCTGATAAATCCGGGTAGATTGTTGTAGATTTCTAAACCGCGCGTTGTGTCTGTAGGGGTAAATAAAGCTTGACCTACCGGGATAGTTACGGCAAGCATCAATACGCCGATGATAGTTTTGAGAGAAAACTTCCATCCCAAGAAAATTAGTGATATGACAAGAAGTCCTACGTTAATGAGGTTGTAAGGAATCGTTGCCGGAATGTTAGTGGCAATCTGGATGATGGTCGTAATCCCGGCCAGACCTCCGGATGTCACATCTTGGGACAAGATAAAAGCTGTCCATCCTACGGTATACGAAGCAACACCGAGGAAAATGAATAGTAGGTCGCGAAGCAAGAGCATTGTTGATTTCTTCCTTTTAACGACCGGAGTTTTTTCTGCTGTCATTATTATTTATCATTTAGTTTTGTAATTCGTTTTCTATTCAATATTGTTTTTGTCATCTATCGTGACAGTGACAATATCTCATTTGTCATTAGCTGTGGATCAGATTACGATATTGATAATTTTACCTGGTACGACAATGACCTTCTTGGGAGTTTTGCCTTCCATCCATTTGGCTGCATTCTCGTGATTAAGAGCAACTTTTTCTATTTCAGATTTGTCCATGTCGGCAGGAAGCTCAATGTTGAATCTTACTTTTCCATTAAAACTGACAGGATATCTTACACTCTTTTCAATCAACTTGTTTGGATCGTATTCCGGCCATTCAGCCAAGATGATAGATTCGGGATCATTTTCATCTCTCAATTCTTGCCAGAGAATCTCCGTAATGTGTGGGGCAAAAGGTGAGAGTAGTACGAGAAGTGTTTTTAGAATCTCTTTGGATGTACACTTTGATTTGGTCAAATCATTGACCATAATCATAAATCCGGGTACACAAGTGTTGAAGGAGAAGCTTTCGATCTCTTCACCAATCTTCTTGATGAGCTTGTGAAGTTGCTTAACCTCTTCGTCTTTGGCCTTGCTATTGGTTACCTTAAGTCCATTGTCATCCTTATAAAGAGCCCAGAATTTCTTGAGGAATCTGAATACACCATCTATACCATTGGTATCCCATGGCTTGCTTTGCTCCAAAGGCCCAAGGAACATTTCATAAAGGCGGAGCGTGTCAGCACCATAGTTGGCAATGATGTCATCCGGATTAACGACATTAAACATGGATTTTGACATCTTCTCTACAGCCCATCCACATATGTATTTGCCATCTTCCAAGATAAATTCGGCATCATTGAAATCAGGTCTCCACTTCCTAAACGCTTCTGTGTCTAAGACGTCGTTGTGCACAATATTGATGTCAACATGGATAGGACTTACCTCATATTGGTCTTTGAGATTGTGGCTTACAAAAGTATTGGTGTCTTTGACTCTGTATACAAAGTTGGATCTACCTTGGATCATGCCTTGGTTGACCAACTTGGCGAAGGGTTCGCTTTCACAAATCAAGCCAAGGTCGTATAAGAACTTGTTCCAGAAGCGACTATAAATCAAGTGTCCGGTAGCATGTTCGGTACCACCAACATAGAGGTCTACCTGCTTCCAATAGGCGTTCTTGTCTTTCGCTACCAAAGCCTTGTCATTGTGAGGATCCATATATCTCAAATAATATGCACTACTTCCGGCAAATCCGGGCATTGTATTGAGTTCATAAGGATAACCTTCTGCTGTGCACCAATTTTCTGCTCTTCCCAATGGCGGCTCTCCACTTTCGGTGGGAAGGAATTTATCTATCGCCGGGAGTTTAAGCGGAAGTTGGTCATCTTCAAGTGTATATGGTATGCCATTTTTGTAATAGATTGGGAATGGCTCGCCCCAGTATCTTTGTCTGCTGAAGATGGCATCTCGGAGTCTGTAATTAACCTTTACTCGTCCAATACCTTTCTCTTTAGCTATATCTTTTGCTTTTTTGATGGCATCTTTGACCTCCAAACCATTTAAGAAGTCTGAATTGATCAATGTGCCCTCTTTGCTGTCTTTTGAATCTTCCCAATTAGCCGGATCAGACGGCTCTTCTCCGTGAGGTAGCACTACTTGTGTGATTGGTAGATCGAAATGTTTGGCAAAGGCAAAGTCTCTCGAATCATGCGCAGGCACAGCCATGATCGCACCTGTACCATATCCTGCAAGGACATAATCAGAAATCCAAATAGGAACTTCTTGTCCGGTGATTGGATTGATTGCATAAGCTCCCGTAAATACTCCGGAAACAGAACGGTCGGAGATGCGCTCTCTTTCTGTTCGACGTTTGGTTGCATCAAGGTAGACTTGCACCTTTTCTTGACAATCTTTCGTCGTTACTTTTTGTACAAGTTCACTTTCGGGTGCCAACACGACAAAGCTAACCCCAAAGATGGTGTCTATGCGAGTTGTAAATACGGTAAAGCTAAGGTCGCTTCCTTTTACCTTGAAATTGAGTTCTGCTCCTTCAGATTTTCCGATCCAATTTCTCTGAGTATCCTTCAAGGCCTCTGTCCATTGGATGTCATCAAGATCTTTGAGCAGCCTTTCTGCGTAGGCGGACACTCTGAGACACCATTGTCTCATTTTTCGTTGTTCGACAGGGAATCCCCCTCTTACACTTAGTCCTTCACTGACTTCATCATTTGCCAACACCGTACCCAATTTGGGACACCAATTGACCATGCTTTCGCCAAGGAACGCCAATCGATAATTCATCAATACATCTGATTGTTCCTTCTCGGACATCTTGTTCCATTCATCGCAGGAGAATTTCATCTCTTCGCCACATGCTGCATCGATGTTGTCGGTGCCATGCTTCTTGAAGTGCTCACACAAGTTTGCGATGGGCATAGCTTTATTGACTTTTTTGTCGTAATAATGCTCAAACAAACGAATAAATACCCATTGTGTCCAATGGTAGTATTTAGGATCTGCAGTTCTTATTTCTCGATCCCAATCGTAGCTAAAGCCTATTTTATCAAGCTGCTCTCTGTATCGAGCAATGTTTGTTTCGGTTGTAACTTCAGGGTGTTGTCCTGTTTGGATGGCATATTGCTCTGCCGGAAGTCCAAAAGCATCATATCCCATTGGGTGAAGTACATTAAAACCTTTTAGTCTTTTATAACGAGCAAAAATATCACTTGCTATATAACCTAAGGGGTGACCAACATGCAAGCCGGCACCGGAAGGATAGGGAAACATGTCCAACACGTAGTATGCTGGCTTACCCGGATCCTCGATAACCTTATACACTTTTTGCTTATGCCACAATTCTTTGGCACGAGCTTCGATCTCATTAAAATTGTACTCCATCATTGGATTATATTTATCTGATTCTATTATTGATTAGCAAAGTTACTGCTTTTAGTGCACCTATCAAGAATAATATGTATAAGAAGATATCGTTTTTTGTGTCAAAAAAACTATTTGGATCTATTCTTGGTTGATTGTCAGTGTTTTAGAAGTAATTCCCATAGGCTTGTAAGCTGTCTCGATTTATTCTTGCAACAGCCTTGATTTTAGATTTATTAGGTTGCTATCAGAATCTATTCTGAGTTTATGAAAAAAGAAGCCCAACCATAAAACATTCTATAATTCTATGATTGGGCTTCTTCTTAAAAACTATTTTATAAAGGTTTGATTCACATAATATTATATGATTCTTGTTTTTATATACCCCTCATTAACGAGTAATTCCTTGACTCTGCTTCGGTGATCTCCCTGTATCAGTATGATCCCTTCTTTGACAGTTCCTCCTACACCGCATCTTTGTTTGAGCATTTTGCCAAGGTTGGAGCAGTCTTCGTCCCTTCCAATAAACCCATCGATCAGGGTAACCTCTTTCCCTTTTCTTTGTTTCTTGTCAAGTTTGATTCGTAGATTTTGCTTTTCTTTTGGGAGTGTCTCTTCTTGTGGAGTATCTTCATATTCATACTCATGATCATTGTTGGTGCTGTAGACAATCCCAAGTCTGCTTTTCCAGTCGTTCATAAAGGATTCTTTTCTTACAATTAATAATGGAATGAACTTCCACCAAGGAATTCACGCAACAAAGATACGCTTGGTAATTCGCTTTTAGGAACAAATTTGAAATATGAAAGGAATTGCAACAGTCTTTGTGCTTCAGAAAATTCCGGTACAGCCTTTGGTACTTGTCTCAAAATATTCTCTGCTTGTTCTCTTAGAGCGGCAAATTCATAGACCATCGCACTATTGAACATTGCGTTGGCATTTTCTTGAAATGGGAAAACCCACTTTTCTTCGCCTTCTCTAACGGAGGGCCATCTTTTGATTGTTTCGGAAGCGGAGTAACCTCGATAGTTGTAATCTCTTACAATGCGTCTGAGCAATCTGTTGTCTGTGCTTGGGATGCGATTGTGTGAATCCAAAGCCACATTGGTCAGAGCACTGACATATATTTTGTATGTGGCAGCTTCCGGAATACTTGGAAGAAGATCGGGATTAAGTCCATGAATACCTTCAATTACAAGCAGATCACCGTCGTTGAGCTTTATCGTGTTTCCTCGATAAATTTTTTTGCCGGTTGTGAAATCATAGGTTGGAAGTTTTACCTCTTCACCGGCAAGTATCTGTTGAATTTGTTCCCCAAGTAGCTTTAAATCAATTGCTTTTATGTTCTCAAAATCATAGTCTCCAGATGGAGTCCTGGGCGTAAATTCTCTATCTATAAAATAGTCGTCAAGAGAAAGTCCGTGCGGATGAAGATAGTTGGTAATGAGCTGTACTTGAAGCCTTTTGCAGAATGTTGTTTTTCCACTGGAGGACGGACCGGATATAAGTACGACTCTTGTGCCTGAAGCATATCTTTTGGCAATGTCTTCCGCTATCTTGGCAATCTCTTTTTCCTGCATGGCTTCACTCACGTGAATCAGATCCGAAAGGCGTTCTCCTTCAATGATTTTGTTGAGGCTTCCTACATATTTGCAATTGGTCAGTGCAAGTAGCTTGTCATGTTTATGAATGACATCTTTCATCATCACTTGCGGTATAGGCTTCTGAAGTTCATCAAGCTTTTCCCTATTGGGCATTAGCATAAGAAGTCCATCTTCCATCCATGGAATGATATCAAAAAGATAGATATATCCGGTGCTTGGAGCAAGACCTCCATAAAAATAGTCGGGGTAACCATCTAACTCATAGTAAGATGTGTAAGGTTCGCCTTGGCCTTCGATAAGATCGGCTTTATCCGTCAACCCCAATTCTCTAAACATCTTTGCTACAGTTGCTGTTCGTTTGGTTTTGAGTTTGAATGGGATGTCCTTCTTTATTATTTCCCACATCTTAGACTTTATTCTGTCCAAATCGTTTTGTTCGATCATGTGAGTATAATCAATCCTGCAGAAGCAGCCTTTGCTGAGTGAATGTTTAATGTAGAAATGAGCTCCGGGCATCAATTCTTTGATTGCTTTGGCTGCAATAAAAGAAAGAGTGCGTTCGTATGTTCGCATACCCGTTTCTTCTTTTAAGCTAACAAAAGTAATGTCTACCGAATGGAAGCAGCGCCATGTGAGATCTTGAGTCCTGTTATCTACAAATGCTTTGATCGGTCTGAAACCCAGTTGTTTTTCCACAGCATCTGCAATGGTGCATAATTGGCATCCGGGCAATACTTCTACTTGTTCCTTTAGGTTTGTTACATACACTGTAAAAGGCTTTAATGGCTCTTTTATCTGATTTTCAATTTTGATCATGTTAAGTCTGTTTGATTTTATCTTTTTACATCGTAATATACCGAGCAGTCAATCAGTTGTTGACCTGTCTGACCCCAAAGACCTTATTAGACTGTGATGCAAGAGCAATTCTTCTATAGATTTGATGGGGTCGTATAAAACGGTAAATACGATATCCTTGTTAACTGCTACACAATGTACGAATAATAATTGAGCATAAATATATTGTAGGAAACTGTCATTATATCTTAACAGTTTTGTTTGGTTGCATTAGAAGATGAAGATTTATTTTGGAGTATTTGATACCGATAAATCAGTATTTTTATTGAATATATTCTGATTGTATTATGTAATAATTTGCTGTTTATTTGGTTCTATTATATAAAAAGCGTTAATCTATTTACTCCCGTTTTTAGACTCAGAGCAGCCCTTTATGACTTCTGAAATAGGCTCATTCTCCACAAAATCGAAAAGCGATAGTACGAAACCGTACTATCTGAATGTTAATATATGTATAGGCTTCTTTTTATGGACAAATTGGCGGCTTAAAAATGGGCTTCAGGCTGCTTTTTTTGTAAGGTCGCGCGACTTACAATCCATTCTCGCGCTACCTTGAACCTAACCTCGCGCGAGGTTGCACCTGAAGTAGCGCGACTTCGCATGTCAAGGTCGCGCGAGATCAGATCGAAAGTCGCGCGAGAATGGATTGCTTCTTGCGCGAGCTTATTTGTTAAAATAGCGCATAAAAAAGCCCGTTTCGTACTATAAAACGGGCGAAGTCGGTAAGAAGGTCGAGTAACCCTAACCCTCTAATTTGAGATTTTGAAGTTGAATAAGTGTTGTTTGAGCCACTTTTTGAGTACAAGGTAAGGCAACAGTATTTAACAAATAAAGTCCTCTCATTCTGAGCTTCACAGCCCTGCGAGAAAGACAACTGTCCAGATAGATTTGTTTCTCGGAGATAAGACATATCTTACCTGCTTGAAAGAATAATCTTCCAAGTAAAATGATCATCAAAAGTAGGGTAAGTAGTATGCTTATCTTCATGGTTCTTTTCCTTTAACTATGACCAAGATACTAAAAAGAACGCTCTTTAGCAATTACAATCCTTTCATCTTAGGATGTTCTAATCTCTTTTGAGGATCAAATGGTTTTGAATAATATTATTCGGGTAGTGCAGAGGCGACTCTGTTTTTTGCCTCTTCAGTCGCTTTAATTAGAGACATTGGTTTCTCTCCGAAGTCTGATACCTTCAACTCCGGGTGGATAGTCATATATAGTTTGTGTGGGTGAGGGAAAAGACTTCCAATCCGAAGCACTTTGTATGAGCCTTCTATTGTGACGGGCAGGATAGGTACATCGAGCTTGTCTGCCATGACAATGGCCCCCTTCTTAAACCGTCCCATTTTGCCATCTTTAGTCCTGCTACCTTCCGGGAATATGAATATGGATGATTTGTTTTCCAGTACCTTTTCGGCACTTTCCATTGTCCTATGTATCGAGTTGGGATTTTTGTCATCCACAAATATAAATCCGGCTGATTTGCAAGCCATACCAACAAATGGTATTTTTCTGATACCGGCCTTCATAACCCATCTAAATCGAATGCCCAGGTATCCGTACATCATAAAGATGTCATATGCTCCTTGGTGGTTGGCAACAACTACATAATTGCTCTCTTTTCGGATGTTTTCTTTCCCTTTTATGATTAGTCTGCATCCCGAAAGAAATAGTGCCGATCTTGACCAAATCATTCCCGGGTAGTAACTAAAAATGTTTTTTCCTCCAAGAGCACAACCGATCACTGTGGTCAATGCTGTAATGATGGTTATGATTGCAAAAATTGGGAACCCAATGAGAATAAAATAAACAAGGTATAAGGCGCGAAGCATAACAATCAGATTTGGTTGGTAAGTTTCTAAATTATTCTATAAATGATTTCCTTTTTAACTCAAAGTCTTTTCCAAGATACTTTTCTCTCACAACTTCATTGGCAGCCAATTCTTCTGCTGTCCCCTGGAAAAGCACCTTTCCTTCAAACAGTAGATATGCACGATCGGTAATGCTCAATGTTTCATTAACGTTGTGGTCTGTTATCAAAATGCCAATGTTTTTCTTCTTTAGATTGGCAACAATATATTGGATATCTTGTACTGCAATGGGGTCTACGCCGGCAAATGGCTCGTCTAACATTATAAACTTAGGATTAATGGCCAGACATCTGGCAATTTCAGCCCTTCTCCTTTCCCCTCCTGACAGACGGTCTCCTTTGTTTTTCCTAACCTTTGTAAGATGAAATTCAGCGATAAGGTTTTCAAGTTTCTCAAGTTGTTCTTCTTCTGTCATCTTGGTCATCTCAAGAACAGATTTGATATTGTCTTCCACAGACATTTTTCTGAAGATAGATGCCTCTTGAGCCAGATAACCTATTCCTGCGCGAGCTCTTTTGTAAACCGGATAATCTGTGATGTTGACATCGTTAAGGAAGATGCGACCTTCGTTGGGCATAACCAACCCTACCGTCATATAGAAAGTGGTGGTCTTACCTGCACCATTTGGTCCCAGAAGACCCACAATTTCTCCTTGTTTGAGTTCAATAGATACATGATTGACGACCGTGCGCGACTTATACTTTTTAACGAGATTGTCAGTCCTTAGAGACATAGGTCCATCCAAAGAGGCAGCCTTTTCTTGATCAGAAAGAGTCATATCCTCTTGAGAAGTTATGATTTGTTCCTCTTCGCAGGGAACTTCGATATCTTTTTTTTCTTCAAGATCATTCATCTTAATAAGAAATAATAATTGCTTGTAAAATTTATTTTTTCCTCCTCGTTCAGCCCTTAGTCTGCATTAGAAATACGAAATAATAGGCCTTCCGGAAAGTTAACCCCTTAATATGAGTCATTTTCTTATTGTCATATTGTACCATAAACTTAATAAAAAGTACTCCGACGGCACAAATATAGTGCTATCTTTGCGTCTATGAGCAATAAAATGATTCATAATGTTGGCGAGTATACCATATTGTTGGGACGTACGTTCGCCTGGCCTAAAAGGTGGAATATGTTTTTTAGGTCTCTTTCGAGAGAGGTCTACAAGCTCGGCGTGGATTCGGTTTTGATCGTGCTAATTATATCGTTTTTTATCGGTACTGTTATCACGATCCAGTTGTCTTTAAACATGACTAATCCGTTGATCCCTCGTTTTACTATTGGTTATTCGACAAGAGAGATTATTCTATTGGAGTTTTCATCATCCATTATGTGTTTGATTTTGGCCGGCAAGGTTGGCTCAAACATTGCTTCTGAGTTGGGAACGATGCGGGTAACGGAGCAGATTGACGCCATGGAGATCATGGGTATTAATTCTGCCAACTTCTTGATCCTTCCCAAGATTGTCGGACTGATGCTCTTTATCCCTGTTTTATCTGTATTTAGCATGGCAATAGGGATTGGCGGTGGTTATATAGCCTGCAACCTTGTTCCTAATCTGTCGTATTCGGATTTTGAGTTTGGTTTGCAGTTGTTTTTCCAGCCATATTATGTCTTTTACTCCATAATAAAGTCAGTTGTTTATGCCTTTATTATCAGTTCTGTTGCCAGCTACTATGGTTATTCGGTCAAGGGAGGAGCTTTGGAGGTTGGAACGGCTTCTACCAAGGCTGTTGTTTCGACCAGTGTTTTGATCTTATTATTTGATTTGTTGCTGACCAATTTGTTGTTAGCTTGACACTACAATGATAGAAGTTAAAAATTTAATCAAGTCCTTTCCGGACAAAGATGTTCTTAAGAATATCTCAGCAAAGTTTGAGACGGCAAAAGCCAATCTGATTATTGGCCGAAGCGGAGCCGGCAAGACTGTGCTGCTTAAGTGCATGATTGGCCTTATGCAACCCACCAGTGGCTCCATATTGTATGATGGGCGGGATTTGACAAAAATGTCCAAGCATGAGCTTCTCCAGTTAAGAAGTGAATTGGGAATGCTTTTTCAAGGTTCTGCTTTGTTTGATAGTATGAGCGTTTTGGAGAATGTTCTTTTCCCTATGGATATGTTTTCTAACGCTTCAAAGGCCGAACGTATTGACAAAGCAGAAGGTTTGCTTGAGCGTGTCGGGCTAATTGATGCCAAAAAGAAGTTCCCTTCCGAAATATCGGGTGGAATGATGAAGCGTGCGGCGATAGCTCGTGCACTGGCTTTGGATCCTAAGTATTTATTTTGTGATGAGCCTAACTCCGGGCTTGATCCCAAAACCTCACTTACAATTGACGAACTTATCTATGGCTTAACCAAAGAACTCGGTATAACGACAGTTATTAATACGCACGACATGAACTCAGTCAGAAATATTGGCGATCACATTATCTTCATTCGCAAGGGGATAAAAGAATGGGAAGGCACCAATAAGGAGATAAGCGAAGGGCCCGAAACTTTGCAGCACTTTATCAATGCCACATTGAACTTATGAGAAGTGATTGTGACAAGTTTGGCAATTGTATTTATATATAGATATATAGAAGAGGTTGTTTGATGACTTTTAGGTTTGACAATCTTGTTGAGGCTCGAAAAGATGGCAAATTCAAAAGCTGTTTCGAGTTGATATAAGTTTAAGATTGAAGCTGTCTGTATTGTTTGATTCACTTAAAAACTTTTTTGCCGGATGTATTGATGAAGACCGGCTGTTTGTTTCAATTTGCCTTCAAGGTAGTTGGAAACACCTTTTCAAACAAATACAGAGTTTGTCTTGTTATGAGTTGATTTTGTTGTCTTGTAGACAGTGATTGCGGACAAAGTGTTTTTATTTGTCACCTTCTGTTTTATTATCTTGTAATCAAGGGAATAGTGAAATAAAGACTTATCTTTGTCGTCCTTATTTAAGGTAGTCGTATGGATACGATAATTATTAGAATGAATTAATAAATATGAAGAAGCTAATTATGATGCTCAGCTTGTGCTGTTTAACCCTTATCGGGATGCATGCACAAGAGATTTCATCTAAGGGCCGTGTTGTAGATGCTTCTGATGGCAGTGTAATTAAGGATGCACAGCTTGAAGTAAGAGCCTATCGCACTTCCCCGACAGTTTTCAAGGTCGATTCAGATGGAAAATACCTATTCAAAGGGTTAAAAAACAAGCTTTATACCGTTACTGTGACAGCGCCCGGGTATGAAGCGAGACAGTTTGAATGGAATGGTCAGACAAAAGATCTCAGTATTCTTAAGTTAAATTCCTTGTCAAGTTCTAATTTCCGAAACATGGCAATGAATGATTTGTTTATAGAGGATCTTGCTACAATTGGAGACAATGAAGTGCAAGAGACTTCCCCATTACTTATGGCTTCACGAGATCCTTATACCAATGCCGCTTCGTATGTGTTTAGTCCGATGAGGTTTCGTACTCGTGGCTATGACTCTCCTTACCAAATGCAGTATCTCAATGGCTTGCAAATGAACGACCTAAATACAGGATACTCTGTATGGTCTCTATGGGGTGGTCTGAATGATGCTGTTAGAAATCAAGTTGTAACACTCAATTCCGAACCCGGAGAATATTCTTTTGGTAGTATTGGTGGGGCAACAAATATCGATACGAGAGCTTCTGCAATCAGAAGTGGTAGCAAGTTTAGCTATTCGATGAGCAACCGTACCTATACTAATAGGCTGATGTTTACGCATTCATCCGGAATGCTTCCAAGCGGATGGGCCTATGCCTTCTCCGTTTCAGGCCGTTTTGGATCCGGTAACATGTCTTATGTCAGAGGTCAGTTTTATCAGGCTTTTGGTTTGTATGCCGGTATCGAAAAGAAAATAAGGAATCATGACCTTTCTTTTACCGCTATCATGTCACCTACCAGCAGAGGTGTTGCAAGTGGATCTACACAAGAGGTATATGATTTGGTGGGATCACATTATTATAATCCTAATATAGGTCGTCAGCATGGCGATTGGAGAAATGCAAGAGTTAGGAATAATTTTGAACCGATCTTGACTCTTAATTATAATTGGAATATTACACCGGACACGAAGTTGAGCTTAAATACCGGATATCGTTTTGGATATAATGCCTATTCAGCACTTAACTGGTCCAATGCTCAAGATCCAAGACCGGATTATTACAGATACCTTCCCTCTTATTATACTTACTTAAGTGAAACTCCCGATTATGCAATAGCTGATTATGTAGCTATGCTTTGGCAGACAGATCCAAATGTAAGGTATATTGATTGGGATAGAATTTATAATATCAATAGAGAGAACGAACAAACAATTTATGGTGAAGATGGAAAAGTATTGGCTCAAGGTAAAAAGTCAGAATACATCTTGGAAGATCGTCGTACGGACCAACGTCAGTGGAATGCCTCAGCTATCATAAATTCGCAATTGAGCGATATCTTCAGAGTTGATGGAGGAGTTGATGTCAGAATCAACAGAACTGCCAATTTTAACAAGTTGAAAGATTTGCTTGGTGGTGACTATTACTACGATATAGACAAATTTGCAGAAAACGAATTTGGCGACCCGGCATCTTCTCAGTTGGACCTTAATCATCCCAATCATATTGCCAAAGAGGGAGACAAAATAGGTCACAATTATTATTCTCATATTCAGACAGCCAAAGCTTGGGGCGTCTTGTCCATGAACTTCCATAATAAGGTACAAGCTTATGTCGGAGGTGAAGCAGCATTCACAAGAATGTACAGGGAAGGTCTTCAAATGAGAGGGTTATTCCCAAACAACTCTTATGGCAATTCGGATAAGCTCAACTTTACCGATTGGGGTGTAAAGGTGGGTGCCACTTATCAAATCAATGGACATCATTATTTGTCTGTTCACGGTACAGTAATGACTCAAGCTCCTTTCTTTAGGAATGTGTTTGTTTCTCCAAGGACCCGTAATAGTCATGTTGATGATCCCAAAAGTGAAATGATCTATTCTGCAGATGCAGATTATCAGATTCGTATGCCTTTCTTAAAAGGTCGTATCAGTGGTTTTTATACAAGGATCAATGACCGAATGAGAAACATGAGTTTCTATGACGATGGTTATCGTACATTCTCAAACTATGTGCTTAGTGGTATTGATGAACAAAACGTTGGTGTAGAGGTTGGTCTTGAAGCAAAACTTAGCCCATCTTGGACAGCCAATGGAGTGTTTACCTATGGCCATTACACCTATGTAAGCAATCCTAAGTTTGTACAGACTGTGGACAACTCTGATAAAGTACAGGCAAGAGAACGTGTTTACTGGAAGGGCTTCAACACCGCCGGTACTCCTCAAACAGGTGCCTCCATTGGATTGCAATACAATTCTCCTCATTATTGGTTTGCAGGAGTCAATGCCAATTATTTTGGTAGAAGCTTTATCGATATGAACCCGCTAAGACGTACTGATTTGGCTCGCGAACAACTTGCTCCCGAATATGTCTCAAGAGAGAGATTCAATGATGGTTTCACTGTGGATGCATTTGCCGGGTATTCGTACCGCATTAAGTCGGGTATGTATCTTCGAATAAACCTCTCTGCAAGCAATATCTTGAACAACAAAAATCTTAAGAGTGGTGGATTCGAACAGCTTCGTATCAGAAGAAGCAAGGATGGAAATACTATGACACGACCATTTGACTCGAAGTATTTCTACATGTATGGAACAACCTTCTTCCTTAACTGTTCTCTTCAATTCTAAAAAGCCAGCTTTATGAAACATTATATAATCAATATTGTATCGGCATTGGCTGTGATGGCTGTGGTCTCCTCTTGTTACAAAGAGGCTCCATGTCCGGAAACAATCAATCATGCTGTAGAAATCAATGCTAATACCACAGTTGCTCAATTGAAGGCAATGTACAAAGAGGGTGGTAATGAGATCTTCCAGAATATCATTGTAAAAGCTCAGGTTGCTTCTGACGATAAGGAGGGTAATCTCTACAAAACGATGAGCATAGAAGACTCTACCGGAGGAATCGAGGTGAAAGCCGGTATGGGTAATCTCAATTTGCTTTATAAACAAGGTAGTACGGTCTATGTAAAATGTCAAGGTCTTAAACTTGGCAAGTATGCAGGCAATGTAACTTTGGGTTATAAGTCCGCTGATGAGAAATACGAAACAGGATTTATTCCGGACCTTATGATACCTAAGGTAATTGTATCGGGTCCGAATGGAACAATCACTCCACATGAACTGACCATATCCCAATTAACATCTCGATATGCCAATACGCTTGTCAAGATCAAAAATGTACAGTTTGTAGAAAATGAGCTTGGCATGACTTGGGCTGATGCTCAAAATAAGCAGAAGGTCAATGCTGTCAATAGAACGTTGATAGATAGAGAAGGAAATACTGTCATTGTCCGAACAAGCAGCTATGCTAAGTTTGCAAGCCGAAAACTTCCGGAAGGAAATGGAGATGCAGTAGCCCTTTTGACATTTTTCAATGGTACACCACAATTGGTTGTAATGACACCTTCTGACTTTCATTTCGATGGTAAGCGATTTGATCGTTGATAATAGTATAATTTGAAATAAAACATAATAGATATGAATCAAAAGAATTTATCTTGGAGCTGGATGTTGCAGCTTCTTATCACATCAGCTCTCCTTGTCTTTGCTACCTCATGTAAGGATGATGACGATAAATATGAAGGCCCTCAGGTTGCCGTAGAGTCTTCCGAAACAGACAATACTTTTATTGTAGGTACTGAGGGTGGCGAGCGTCAGCTAAGTCTTAAAACTAATCGTGCCTGGTATACAGAAAAGGATGGAGATTGGTTTACTCTCACTCCCGAGAAGGGTGAAGAAGGCAATGTGACAATAAAGGTCATTGTCAAAGAGAATACCGGTGACGCACGTATGGGTGGTTTTAAGATTACTGCAAGCGGTAAATCTTTTTATTACACAATCCTCCAAAAAAGTAGCGATGGCAAGGATGTCAAGTTCAGCACCTTGGCTGAGGTACAGGAGATGGCTCAAGATGCCGGAAAAGATGGTAAGGTTATCGACCAGGATATTTTTATTAAGTGTATCATTGTTACAAGTTATAAGGGACGCAATTTAGGCCCGTTCCAAAACTTCAACTACGCTATGGATGCATATAACAACGGCATCGTGATTACACAGGGTAAGGAGGAGCAGCCATACGAATATGGTGATCAGATTACTGCAAATATCAAGGGTTGCAAGGTAAGCAATTATGCTGCGACTATTCAAGTTGAATTGCCAAGAGAAAAAGCAGCTGTCGTATCGGGGCAGAAAGTCGAGCCTATCCCTGCAACTATCAAAGATGTGGCAGAAGGAAAGTATAAGATGGTCCTTGTGAGAATCCCTAAGGCTCAGTTCGTAAAGTATCAAGATCAAAAGATGTATGATGGTACATTCTTTATGAAGTCTCATGAATTGCAAGATCCGGAAGGAAACACATGCTCACTTGAGGTTCTTAAGGGAGCTGCGTTTAAGGATAAAGATGTACCTCAAGGAAGTGGTGAAATTGTTGCAATCGCAGCTATCTACCGAAAGGATGAAAACTCACCTATGAAGTACGCCCTTAAGCCAAGTCTTTTTGAAGATATTAAGTTTACTGGAGACCGTTTTGAAGTAAATGGTCAGAATCCTACTCCGGATCCTAATCCCAATCCCACTCCGGACCCGGAACCTGCAAAGGATGTTAAGCCATTGACATCGCTCTATGAACTTGGTCGTGGCTTGGAAGATGGCAAGTTCGTTACAATCAACGAATCATATAACGTTGAGGTTACAGTGACAGCCAATAACGATACTAAGCAACTTCCCGGAGATTTTATTTTTTATGTGCAAGATAAGGAGGGAAATGCTATTGCTATGACTCGTGCTCCAAAAGAAACTTGGACTTATTCTATCGGTGATAAACTTCTTATCAATGTCAATGGAGGATCTATCAAGAATTACAAAGGCACTTTACAGTTTTCTCCAAAGTCGGATAATATCAAGAAGCAAGGGGTTGCTCCTGTAAAGCCATTTGTTACAACAGTGGAGAAACTGGATGATACAATGATGAATAAACTCGTCAAGATTGAAGGAGTGCAAATAGATCCGACTCCACAAGCAGGAACCAAGTTGGATTCAGGTGAAAAGTATACTACTTGGAATCTTATATCAAAGAGTGGAGCCAAATGTTCTATCTCTATCAAGGGTGGTTGTACATTTGGAAATAATGAAGTGCCTACCGGAAGTGGAAGTGTTACCGGTATTTTGGGAAAGTTTGATGGTGCATTTCAACTAAAGCCGATAAAGGCGGATGATATAAGACTAACTGAACCTCGATTCTGATAAGGAATGACGAGAATCTATGATTTTGTAAATGCTTAAAGCATTTCTTTAATATTTAAAAGCCGTGTCTTCAAAAGAGGATACGGCTTTTATATTTCACTCCTATTCAAGATATAGTTACTCAAAAAGTTAGCATTATTTAATCAAATTCTTTTTTAAGTATTAAGCCAATAGTGTCCTAAACGTTCGATACTGTCCCGAAAAAGTGTGTAAGACTCAAGACTGTTATCTTTGAAAAAAACAAAATAAAACGATAAACCGTATGAATCTTACACGAGTACAAATTAAAGAAATTATTTCGAATTGTCTGTC
>NZ_JBHSGO010000210.1:0-29636 GCF_042654485.1 Falsiporphyromonas endometrii
ACCCCTTTAATACCCTCGCTTTTTGATTAGGGGGGGCTTATCTTGTAAAAATGAAATGCTCAACCGCATAAATTCAGCGATTGAGCATCATTAATATGTCCTATGAAACTTTTATCGGACAGCAATATTTCAAAGTAGCGCGAGAATGGATTGAAAGTCGCGCGACCTTCCAAAAAAGGCAGCCTGAAAGCTATTTTTAAGTAGCCGAAAGAGAAATTAAAAACGCCTTATATATAATTTAACATTTGCCGACCTTGATAAATCCTACTTCCGTCTCTCTTTTTGGAGAAAATGGCCGGTATAATATCAAAAATTGGCTGTTATTTATGTGGAAAAACAGCCAATTAGATTTACATTATTTATCTAATTAGCTGTTATTTAAGAGTAAAATTAATAATTGCAGTGGACTCTAAAAACGCCTAATAGTAACAGATAAACTGATGATAAGCATCATTCTCGTCCAATCAAGCATCTTATGCTTTGATTAATAGATATGCTAAGTATATTACAAAAAGTATAAGGAGACCTATCCCTTCAATTCTTTTGAGTTCTTTGTCTCCCCAAAATAGTCCAAATACATATAGTACGAGTACCGAAGTAAACATGGTGATATAGTCTACTGTGCTTATCCCTTTGATGTATAATGGATTGATAGTTGCAGATGCTCCTAAGATGAGTGTGATATTGAAGATATTTGATCCAATAATATTGCCAACGGCAATTTCATGTTGTCCCTTTATAGCGGCAACAATAGAAGTTGCAAGCTCCGGCAGAGAAGTCCCTAAAGCCACAATTGTGATTGCTATAACCGCTTCTGAAATGTGGTAATGTCTTGCTATTTGTGATGCTGATTCGACAAATAGTTGACCTCCATATACCAATGCTGCCAACCCTCCGATTATAAAAGTGATACATAAGAAGGTGTTTCTTTGTTTTATTAGCACATCGTCATTCATATTTATGCCTTTTTCCTCTCTTTTTTTGCTTATCCAAAAAGTATATCTCAAGAATAAGGCAAATAGAACGAGCAAGATTATCCCATCTATTCGGCTTAATGAATTGGTTGCAGCATTCCAGATTGTACTATCGAGACATAAAAAAATAAGTATAGCACTTATGAATAAGGCAAAAGGAATTTCGTATTTGAGAGTGGACATAGATATTTTAAGTGGCTTAATTAAGGCTGTCATGCCTCCGATTAGAAGAATATTCAGGATATTTGATCCTACAATGTTTCCCATTGCTATGTCTGCGTTCCCCTTAATGGAAGATGAAATGCTAACAGCTAATTCCGGTGCTGATGTTCCGAATGCCACTATAGTTAATCCAATGATGAGCGGCTTGATCCCGCATTTTCCGGCAAGCGAGGATGCTCCATCTGTCAAAAAATTTGCTCCGCCAATAATTAGAACCAGCCCTATTATTAGTAATAGTATGTCTGTCATATAGTTTATATACTTCTTGGTTTAATATTATCCACTTTGATTAGCTTATTTTCAGGTACATAGAATAAATATGCTTCGACAGAGAGGTAACCCATTTCTTCGAAAAGTTGGCGATATCTATTTAGTTGACGATTATACTTTGAGGACTCTTCTCCAAATTTATAGTCAATGATGATAATTTGCCTCTTTTCATTGTCAATCATGACTCTGTCGGGCCGATGTTGCTTTTCGCCCTGCATGATTGTACGCTCGTTGAGGATTTCGTAGGTTCCATCAAAGAATCGAGCCACATTTGGTTGAGTAAGAGCATCCGAAAGCATTATTCTGATTGCTTTTCTTTGCTCTTCTTTGATGATTCCTTCTTTTATAACCATATCGATGGCATGATCTAAATCATCAACGGTGGAAATGTTTTCAAGTACTTTGTGTAACGCATACCCTTTATTGATAGCCTCTTCTATATCATTTGAGAAGAGTAGGGAGGCTTCGTTTTTGATTCTAAGCATATTGCTGGAATGATGATTTGAGCCAAATTCTCCAAATGCAATCTCAATATCTTCCCCTTCCTGACCATGCTTTTTACCTTCATTTTTGTAGTGTGGATCTTGAGAATCTCTGAAATCTTCTCCAGACTTGACTATTTTGTACATGAGGTTGTTGCTGGTTGTCTCAATTTTGTTGAGACATCTATTTAATACACAGCCAATATCTTTTATCTTTTCGTCTGTTTTGCCCATAATGACCTCCTTGACCCACAGGTGAAGCTCTTTCTCAGCTCTTGTTGTCAGTACATAAAGGAGATTGAGATTGTCCATGGCACATGCAATACGCTCATCAGTGTACTGTTTCTTAAAAGCAGAGTCTTGTAGATCTTTTTTGGGACGAATGGGGATTTTGACAATATCATTGCTATATCCCTTTGGTGTATCAAACCACAATATCTTAGTTTTCCATGTGTTGATGTCAATATCCCAATTGAGGTAAGGGGCTACTACAGCCTCAAATTCGAGACCTTTTGATTTATGTATGGTCATAATGGTGATACCATTTGATTCTTCGGGAGCTTCAATACATGCGTTTGGTGCTTTGCTGTTCCACCAACTAATAAAGGATCCAAGGTCGGCAATTTCATGGGCCAGATATTCGGATACATTATCCATAAATGCCAGTACATAGGGTTTCTCACCGTCTTGAACTTTATCTTTGATGAAGAAAACAAGAGATTCGACAAGTGTGTAAAGATCTGTACGGGACAATTCGTTGAAAAGTTTTATCTCTTCAGCCGAAAAATGCCCTTCATTATCAGATCTATTGTCAAGTTGGATATAAGATTGATAGGCAAGAGCAAGAAGTGTGTCATCATTCATGCGACTTAAGTAGCGCATAATGTCGACTATAAATCTGACGGCAGGAGACTCATCTATAAGAAGAGATTCGGATGAAAGTATCTCAAAAGTATAACCATTTTCTTGCTTTTGTATTCGTTCTTGTTCAGCCTTCAGAAGGCTGTTGGCTACATCTCTGGCTTCTGACCCTTTTCGTACAATAACTGCTATCTTGGAACTGGGGATACCTCTCAATTGAATGTCTTTGATGACTTCTGGGAGACGCTCGAGAGGATCTTCGTAATCTTTTTCTGATGAACCTTTATTATCCTTAGAACAAGCCCGCTGGTATATCTTAACAAGGCCCGACTCTTCAAAGTCTTTGTTAGGAATATTTTGTCTTTGTCCTCTGTAAGCTTCTTTTATTGTAACAAGGTCTTCTATTTCTAAATCATCAAGCGGCATTACTTGCCAGGCAAGATCGTATATGGCGTTATTAAAGTTGATTATGTTGGGAAGACTTCGATAATTGGTATCCAGGTTGTTTGCCTTCCACCCATATATTGAGCCGTTTTCTGTTGCAGAATAGAGTTTAGAAAGGATTCCGGAGTCTGCATTTCGCCATCTGTATATACTTTGCTTGACATCACCTACGACCATACTATATTTTCCTTGTGCTGTTGTTTCTTGTAGGAGAGGCTTTAGGTTGTTGAATTGTAGCAAAGATGTGTCTTGAAATTCGTCAACCATATGATGATCAATCACACCTCCAAGTTTTTCATAAATGAATGGGGCTTCATTGTCATCAATAATTTTTGCAACCAGATTGCCTGTATTGGATATCAGTAGTTTGTTTTCGTCTTTGCAAATTTGATTGGCATTCTCGTAGATATAGCTCAATATACCATATATGTGTATGTATTTTGTGATTGCTGAAGCTGTATTATAGGCCTCAAATTTGGTCTCAAACAGATTGATATAATCACTAACTATCTCTTTGAGTTCCTGAAAGTCGACCTCCTTGCCATCATATTTTAAGGTGGTAGCGCTATCTATAATTCTTTTTCCGGGACACTCAAGCGTGTTCCCATTGTTTAGAATCTTCTTAAGAGCAGCTATTCCGCTGTTTGATTTGTACGTGAATAAGTTTACATCAATATTGTTGTCATCGATAATTTTATTGAACTGCTTTTGGAGCTCCTGCTTTCTGTTACTAATCCGGTCTAAGATGTTGTTTGCTGTGTATTCGAGCTCTTTTATCTCCTCTAAATTGGGAAGTCTTCCCTTTTCTTTGATGATATTAAGCACCACTTCGTTCTTAAGCTCAGATCCTAATTCAACAATTCTCTTTTTGATAGAATGTCCTTTACCTTCTTCAAGTTGCTCCTTGGTTATTCTTGATAGCCAGTCGTAAAGGTCCGGGTCCTTTTTCTTATCCAATTCGATAAGAAGTAGGTTGGCAGCTCTCTCAATAATTTCGTCCGCATCCAATGATACCTTGTATGATCCGCTTTGACCAAGCTCTCTGGCAAAAGCCCTCAATGTCTCTTGGAAGAATGAGTCTATCGTTTTGATCCTTATCCTGGAATAGTCATCCAGCATGTTCTTGAGCACAAAAGAGGCTCTTTGTTGGATTGCAGCTTCACTCTTTAGTACTTTTTTAAGGTCTTGAAAATAGGGTGATTCTTTTGGAGAGCTTTTGAGTTTGAACAACTCTTTTAGTATCCTGCCTTTCATCTCGGCAGTTGCTTTGTTTGTAAATGTGATGGCTTGAATAGATCGGTAGCTAACCGATGGTTGCATGGCAAGCAAAATGTACTGCTTGGTCAGAGTGTATGTTTTACCACTTCCTGCAGATGCGCTATAGACTTCGGATTGAGCATTTTCATCAAAGATGGACATATGAAATATAGAATTAATAATTAGACCAAAATCCGGCATAGAAGACAAAAGTATGTCAATCTACCTGTTCCAAATATCTACAACAATTGATTCTCTTCACTCAAATAATGAGGGCTGATAGCTTAAAAGCTTAGACTTCAGAAGATGAATAAAGAGTAATTAACTAATAGATGATTGCCTAAAGGTACTTATTTCTTAGATTTAAGAGAATATGTACGATCGTATAAAAACAGAGATAGCTCTCTGGGCTTTCCTTTGAATTGAGAGATAATGTCCGGACTGATTGGTTTTCCTATATGAACATGCATTGTCTGTCCCCTCTTATTGAACAATTCGGCCGGGATTCGCAGTGATCGAATAGCCCAACTCAGCCAGCCCAAGAAATGAAAGTACAGACTATTGCGACCTTCAAAGAAAATGGGAAATACAGGGACCGGTTTGTGCAAAATCATTTTGGCGCAACTCTCTTGCCAGGGTACATCCATAATGGAGTTTCGCTTTGTATTATAGATAGATATTCCTCCGGCAGGGAAAAGTCCTACCGGATGCCCGTTGGATATCCTATTGATCAACTCACGGATGCCGGAAGCATTTTGCTCGGCTTTGGTGTCTCCGCTTATTCCTTTAAGAGGCTTAATGGGAATGAAACTGTCTCTAAGGCAGGAAATCTGACTCAAAAAACCATTGACAAGGACACCATAATCGGGTCTGATCGATCCAACAATATCAATAAGCATAATACCATCGATTGACCCAAAAGGATGATTTGAAACCGTGACAAAAGCACCCGGATTGGTCATTAGTTGTAAGTTTTCCTTGCCGTGTACTTCATACTTGATGTCAATCATACTGTCTGATAGCGCAGCATGTGCAAACTCTGCACCTCTAAGATGAATATGCTTGGCATGTACTTCGTTGATATCCGTAATCTTAAGTTTCTTCAAAAGAGTACGAATAAGACGTTCCCTTTTAGGCTTGTTGAAAGCCGGAAACATTGCTTTGACATCTTCTTCTGTCAGAACTTCCTTTTTCATCTTAACTCTTTTGTATAGTTGTCAAATTCAGATAGGGTTATATACCCATTTCTTGCTTTGCGCACATCGCCTCATGTCTTTTGATGCTGACAATTAAAACGATGTTAAGAATAACAATTTCAAAAATAAAGTAAAGCCAAAAATAGCCACTTAGCACAAAACAAAACAAAGGGATTGTACGGCCATTGAAGGTTAGCCAATCAAGAGTGTGCATTACTTTTTTGCTTCCAGTACGAAAGTTTATTCTAACATCTTCGGGGATATTATTGGGGTTGCCATACTTCTCCTTTAAGTGAAGAAGAAGATTTTGCAAATTGGGCGTGATATGCTCTTGCACCGTTGTGTAGATAAGATATGCTTTCGTCAATATCTTGTTGATCCCGGGCTTCATTCGATCCAATCGATTCTTGATGCTTTCGATAGATTCAAACTCTTTTCCCTTCTCAGGAGAAATGAAGAATAGATGAATGGTTTTGTAGTAGTCTGTGATGGCAGCCTGGATAAGATGACTGATACCTGAGCATAGGGCTATACCAAAAAACAAAATCCATCCGTATCCGTTAAGGAAATCGGGATAGGTATGGCTCAATCTGATTATGAAACAGATATATATACATGCAAACCACAAATCTCCGGCTAAGCCATCCAGTATTCTTCCTACTTCGCTTTTTATGCCGGTTAGTCTTGCCAGCTGACCATCTACGCAGTCCATTATATTTGCTAAGATAAGACAAAGAATGCCTCCAAGAGCCCAAAGTATATTGTAATCGTGTACAAAGCACAATCCTCCTCCCAAGCCCACAAAGATAGAGGCTATGGTAATCATGTTCGGAGTGATGCCTGTATTTGTAAGAGATCTTGCAATACGATAACCAATAGGTCTGTAAAAGACTTTGTCTACTGTATTTTCTGTTTCAATTGATTTGAGTGATGCCAGGTATGATTGATCATTTTCCATATTTATTCAGCCTTATTTGTAACAATAACCACCGCTAACTTCTATAATCTCACCATTAATGTATTTGTTTTCATACAAAAAGTAGTATGCTCCGGCCACCTCTTGGGGTAGAGCAAATCGATGAAGTGCGATCTTTCGTTCGATGTTTTCTCTAATCTCTTTGGGCTTGGCTTTTTGCCATTCTGTGTCAATAAAGCCTGGAGCGATGCCATTTACCCTAATCTTGTAATTCTCGAGGTGCTTGACGAGATTCTTAACTAACGAATGAACTGCGCTCTTGGTTACACCGTAAGGTAAAGACATGCCGTGTGGTTGAACAGCCATCATCGAACCGGTAAAGATAACTGAGGCTTCCTCTTTTGTAAAAGGAAGAAGTCTTTGTAGAAGGAATAGTGGATAACTGACATTGGCGGTCATTACGCGATTCCAGTCTTCAATGGTCAACTCTTCAAAAGAGCCTCTATGTGTGATCCCTGTATTCATGACAATACAGTCAAGTTTAACATCACTTCTTTCTACGGTGTCAATAATCACATTAATGCTATTGAAGTCGGTACCATCGGCTTGGAGTATCATAACTGATTTGGCACCGGCATCCATACAAAGAGAGGCGGCCTCTTCTGCTGCTTCTCTGTTGGATTTGTAAGTCAAGATTATATCAAAACCTTCGCGGGCAAATCGTACGGCTACAGCTCTTCCGATACCTCTGCTTGCTCCGGTAATAAGTATTGTTTTACTCATAGGTGTATCTAATTCGTATTTGAAATCTATATTTCGCATCTCATAGAAGTCTATATAAAGGCAGGTAGGCTTCTACAGGGGAGAGTTAATCTGCGTCTTCTTCTATTGGATCCAACTTTTCATTGTCATTTCCTCGATCAAACTTAGCTTTTCTAAGAGGGTTGCGAGTAGCTCGTTGAAATCTTTTGCGTGATCTGAAAATGTCTAAGCCGGCAAATATAGCAGCGCGCATAGAGGTAGGATCAGCTATTCCTTTCCCAACAATATCATATCCGGTGCCGTGATCGGGTGAAGTGCGAACAATTGGAAGTCCGGCTGTGAAATTGACTCCGGAATTCATAAATAAAGCTTTGAATGGTGCCAATCCTTGATCGTGATACAATGCTAAGATTCCATCGAAAAGAAACATCTGATCAGAACCAAAAAATCCATCAGGTGCATAGGGGCCAAAGGTGAAAATGTTTTGACTGATACATTCTTCAATAACCGGTTTTAATAAGGTCTCTTCCTCATTACCCATCAACCCTTTATCACCGACATGCGGATTTAAAGACAATAAAGCGATGCGGGGCTTTACGATTTCAAAGTCTTGAACAAGCGATCTTTCTAATAGGGATAGTTTGTTGATTAGCAACTCCTTACTTAGAAGTTGTGGAATGTCTTTTACGGCACAATGTGTTGTGGCAAGAGCAACTCTTGTGTTGTTGCTGAAGAGTATCATAAGCACTTCCTTGGGGTCAATTCCAAGCTTTGTGGCAATATAATCTGTATGTCCTTTGTATGGAAATACATCTTGAGGCATTGCCGCCTTGTTGATTGGAGCTGTTACGAGTATGTCACATTGACCTTGGTTGGTGTCTTCAATTGCCATCTCCAAAGCCTTAAAAGCAGCATGACCGGCCTCCGTTGAGATGTTTCCCGGAGAGATCTCTATGGGATCTTTGCAAACATCTATTAGGTTTATTTCACCTTGCTTTGCTTCTCTTGGGTGTTTTATAATTTTCCAAGGGGTATCGTTATCTATCTTTAGAAGTTTACTCCAATACTCATAGGCTTTTGACGATCCATATATTATGGGGCAAACTAAATCAAGAATCATTGGTTCGGCAAAAGTTTTGATCAATATCTCATAGCTGATGCCATTCATATCTCCGTGTGTAATAGCAACACGGGGCAATCTTTTCTCCATATTCAATTAAATCTTAATAAGTGGTTGAATAGGTCAACTTTTTAATCACATTCGGATCGAAGACCTTTTCTGATGAAGGTCGGAAGGTGTAAAGTGCAGCTTCCATCATCCTAATTAAATTGCGTTTATCTTCGTTGGGGTTGTAGACAAACCCTTCCACCATATAAACTAATCCGGCTTTTTTATCTACATAGGCTTGACAAACAAAAGGGCCTCCCATCATTTGCCCGCCTGTCATTTTCCATAGCCCTCTCAATTCACCTCTTACTTCTCCTTTATTAGGACCGAAGATATATCTGTGAAACTGTGTGTTTACAAGCTTTTCTGTCTCCGGATAACTCCCTTCATATCCACCCTCTATATTTACTTTCAAGACAGAATCTCTCACCTGGATCATCCTGTCCAGACCAATGTCTTGGCTCGAATGGTATGGATAGGTATAGACTAAAAGATCATGACGTTGTCTCATATGGTCATTTGACATCCAAAGAAAGTTTTTCCCGGACTTCCATTTTCTAATATCTTCCGGTACATTGATGTGATGATCAAACAGACTATCTACAAGATGATTAGCCACTTTGCTGTATTCTCTTACCAAGTAATCGTCATAGCGATACATCTCGTGTCTTAAGAATAAGTTATTTAGTGAGTATCCTTTCGTTTCGAAGAAGTTGACTACGGAGTCGGGAGACGGACTTGTGATTTTAACTACCATTTGTCCTTTGGCCCATACATCGTATGTGTATTTTGATGAAGTTTTCGTGAATCGGTCTTGATCAATATCGATGTAAAGAATATTGCGAACATAAGTCAAGAATCCGGTAAAGCCTTTTATCGTGCTCCATGAAAGGGAAAACATAGGTTCGGATTGAGGTAGCGAAGGCACATCAGATTGCAATACATTCTCAATCTCAGCTCCAAGCTTACTGTCTCTGTACTGATTGTCCATAACAACCATGATTTCACCGGGGCGACCCGTTGCATTGATGATGCCGGAGCCGGAAGATTGTTTGCAAGAGGATAGTAGCACAGCTAACCCAATGATTGTAAGAGTCGAAGCTATTGTATAAAACGGAAATACTTTCTTAACCATCTGTTCATTATTTTATTGTTACCCCAAAGATACAAAAAGCCAACAACGATTTATATTTAACCCAAAATGTTATTTGTTCATCAAGATAAATTCTTCTGATGACTTACTAAGATTGAAGGAACTTGAGAAATTGTCAAGCGAAAAAACTTAAGCCTTCGGGCTGTCTGATTTTTTCGATTTATTGATATTGGTGCTGTCTATGAGGTAAAGTGGTCGAGCCACAATATTCTTGTTGATGCGTCCCAGGTAAGACCCGATGACACCGATGGCAAGAATCTGAACACCTCCGATAAACATGCTACTAACTATAATGGAAGTCCAACCATCAATGGTCTTCCCTGTAATTATATGTCGATAAAGAGCATAGATAATCAAACAAAAGGAGATGAAAGAGACTATGAAGCCAAACCTTGTAACAATCTTAAGAGGCTTATTGGAAAAACTGGTGATGGCATCTCCTGCCAAATCAACCATTTTAGACAATGAATATCCGGTTTTACCATACTTGCGTCCATCTCGATCATAGTAAATTGCACATTGTTTAAATCCCATCCATGCAATCTGTCCTCTTAGAAATTTGTTTTGCTCCGGCATCTGTTTTAAGCAATCTATGACCTTTCTACTAATAATCCTGAAGTCTCCAACATCTTCCGGAATATCAATGGAGGTTGCCTTCTTCATTACTTTATAAAAAGCTTTGGCCGTAAGTTTCTTAAAAATACTTTCCCCCTTACGCTTGTTGCGTTTGGCATATACAACATCATAGCCTTCCATGAATTTGTTGCACAAGACAGGAATGAGCTCGGGTGGATCTTGTAAGTCTCCATCAATGATAATGGCCGCATCACCTTTGCAATGATCTATACCGGCACTAATAGCTATCTGATGTCCGAAATTACGACTCAGATGAATGTATTTAATTCGACTGTCTTTGGAAGCTAATTGATTGATGATGTCAAAAGACCGATCCTGACTTCCATCATCGATAAAGATTATTTCGTACTCAAAAGTTAGATTGTTGAGACTGTGATTAAGACGTGAATGGAGCTCGATAATACTTTCTTGCTCATTGTATATTGGAACTATGATTGAAAGCAAACTCATACGAATCAACGTCTTAGGAGTCTTTTGTAAATGAGTGATAAGAAGTTGCTTGGCAGTAATCTTGGAGGTACTCTTAGGAAGAGATTTCTAATGTATTCATAGGTATTGGTAAAACCAATCTGATGCAATTCTTTCTGAAGATACAACTCGCATTTGATGTATTTAAGACCTCGACGCCGTTCGTAAGTATCTTTGTTCATCCTAAAGGCCAAAAGACTTTCGGGCATGCAATATAGTTTTCCACCATTCATCAAAACTCTTGCCCAAAGGAAATAATCTTCAAAATATAGCATATGTCTATACCCTCCGGATTCTATAATGGATTTTTTTCTGAAAATAGAAGAAGGGTGGTTGACCGGACATCGGTATTTAGAATATTTAGCAAGCTTTATATCATTGGTTGGGAGCCTTTTGACAGACTCGATTTTTTGAGGGTTATCAATAAACTCATCGATATAACTACTCATTACATCAATATCAGGTCTCTCGTACATGGTTTTGACCTGTTTGTAAAATCTTTGCGGATAAGCTATATCATCAGTATCCATACGAATGATCAGTTCGTATTGACAATGTTTGAGACCTATATTCATCGCATTTCCCAATCCTCCATTCTTCTCGAGTTGAATTGTTTTGAGTGAAGGGTAATTAGATTTATAGGTATCAATGATATTGTATAATTCAGGAGTCAAAGGACCATCGCATACCAAAATAACTTCGGTAGCCGGAAGTGTCTGGTGAAATACAGACTCAAGACTACTTCTAAGGTATTGAGGCTTTTCTTTGAAGTAAACGGACATAAGCACACTGAACTGTGGCAATGGTTTTTCGTCTTGTTTTACTAATAATGACATCTTATTTGGTAGAATATTCGTGAGTTCATATTAAAACTAACTGAATCAGATTTATATTGTGTGCAATGAAGATCAGTATAGTTGGCAAGAAGGCATGAAAACATACCTCTTGATTGTTTGTCAAAGATACAACAATGATGAGAATAAAATAAATATTAAATATGCTTCATTTACCTAAATGCCGATCTATCTTATGAAAGATGTCTTATCAGTCGACAGCTTTTCCAAGTAGGGTAGCGCTGGAGACCTCTTCTATTTTGACATGGCAAAACTCTCCAATACGGTGAGTTCCCTTATCGAAAACAACTACTTTGTTTTGTTGAGTCCTTCCAAACAATTGCTCTCGGCTCCTTTTTGAAAATCCTTCGATCAAGACTTCAAACGTTTTTCCGATATCTCGCTTGTTGCTCTCTTCACTTAGTTTGTTTTGGAGATCAATCATTTCAGCCAACCTTCTGCCTTTTACTTCTTCCGGAACGTCGTCGGGTAGATGCTTAGCTGCATAAGTGCCCGGCCTTTCGGAGTATTTGAACATAAATGCAGAGTCATAGCCAACCTCTTTCATCAAAGAGATTGTTTCTTGAAAATCCTCTTCTGTTTCAGAGTGAAAACCGCAAAATATATCTGTACTTATAGCGCAGTCCGGTATGAGCTCTTTGATTTTTGCCACGCGGTCGAGATACCATTCTCTTGTATAACAACGTTTCATCGCTTTTAAGATCTTGTTGCTCCCACTTTGTGCCGGCAAGTGAATATGGTTGCAAATATTATCGTATTTGGCCATCACTTCGATAACGTCATCTCCCATATCTCTCGGGTGAGGTGAAGTAAACCTTATTCTCATCTTGGGAGCCTCTTCAGCAACAAGGGTAAGAAGCTTCGCAAAAGTGATGCTTTCTCCTTGAGGTGTCAAGTAGTTGTATGAGTTAACATTTTGACCAAGAAGGGTAACCTCTTTGAAGTTCTTTTCTTTAAGGTCTCTAATTTCATTCAAAATACTTTCTACTTCACGACTTCTTTCTCGACCCCTGGTGTATGGTACAATGCAATAGGTGCAGAAGTTATTACAACCCCTCATAATAGAAACGAATCCGGAAATATGGACTCCCTCTAATTTAAGTGGCATGACATCTTTGTATGTTTCTTGTTTGGATAGCTCAACATTGATTGCTTTTTCGCCATTCTCTGCCGAACTAATCAGATTGGGAAGATCAAGATAATTGTCCGGACCCGCTACAAGGTCTACTCCATGTTTAGTGATAAGCTCCTCTTTTACGCGCTCAGCCATACAGCCCAAAACGCCTATGATCAATTTACGATTATGCTTACGTTTGATTCCTCTTAGATTCTCAATCCGATGTATTACTCTCTGTTCAGCATTATCTCTTACCGAGCAAGTGTTGATTAGTACGGCATCAGCCTCTTCCGGACTGTCTACTTGTTCGTATCCGGCCATTTGCATAATGGATGCAACCACTTCGCTGTCAGCAACATTCATTTGACATCCGTAAGTTTCGATAAAAAGATTCTTGATATCTGTACCTTCCTTTTTCAATCTATCTGTCATGTTCTTTCCTAAATTCTGTATCTATATGAAATATCCAAAAATAAAACTGTAACTTCGCATTCCGTAAGGAGGGCTGGGTTAGTCTGTTTGAACAGACAAAATTAAGACAAACAAATGAGACCCTCTATTATTTGACTTAAGTTGTTTGGTATACCTATATATAAGGTGTATCTATAAACGATTTAAAGGTGATATTTCAAATCAATACATCAAACCTATGGCATTAAAATTTATAACAGCACAAGAAGCTGCTGAGTTTGTAAATGATGGAGACAATGTCGGATTTGGAGGTTTTACTCCGGCAGGATGTCCAAAAGTAGTACCTCATGCAATAGCTGAACGAGCACGTAAGGAGCATGAGGCCGGTCGATCTTTTAAGATTGGTGTTTTTACAGGTGCCTCTACCGGGGACCGTCTGGATGGAGAATTGGCCCGTGCCAATGCAGTGAAGTTCCGAACACCTTATCAGTCTTCTAAGGATTTGAGAAAATTGATTAACGATAGAGAAGTACAATACTTTGACCTTCATCTTTCTATGCTTGCTCAAGAGCTCAGATATGGCTTTTACGGACCTATCAATGTTGCTATCATTGAAGCTGCTGACGTTACAGAAGATGGAGAGATTGTACCAACAACCGGTGTAGGTATTCTTCCTACGGTATGTCGATTGGCTGATAAGATTATTGTTGAGCTTAATGCTCGTCATCCAAAAGAAATTAGAGGAATGCATGATATTGCAGAGCCTTTGGATCCTCCTCATCGTAGAGATATGCCGGTATATAAGCCAAGTGATCGTGTTGGCCAACCTTTTGTGAAGGTTGATCCAAGTAAGATTGTTGGTATTGTTAAGACGGACGAACCAAATGATGATAAGGGCTTTGCTCCACTTGATGAGACAACATTGGCGATTGGTCACAACGTGGCTAAGTTCTTGGTGTCAGAGCTGAAAGCCGGACGTATTCCAAAGGAATTCCTTCCGTTGCAATCAGGGGTTGGTAATGTTGCCAATGCTGTTTTGGGAGCTTTGGGAAATGACGAGAATATTCCTGCTTTCAATGTTTATACAGAGGTTATTCAGGATGCTGTGATTGGTCTTATGAAGAAAGGCCGCGTTAAGTTTGCAAGTGGATGTTCTTTGTCTGTTAGTCGTGAGACTATCTTGGATATTTATAAGAATCTTGATTTCTTTAAGGATAAGATTTTGCTTCGTCCTGAAGAGTATTCCAACAATCCGGAGATTGTGCGCAGAATGGGTGTAATTACAATCAATACAGCTCTTGAAGCCGATATATTTGGTAATGTCAATTCAACGCATGTAACCGGCACGAAGATGATGAATGGTCTTGGTGGTTCAGGTGACTTTACAAGAAATGCATACATATCTATCTTTACTACACCTTCAGTGGCGAAGGAAGGCAAGATATCTGCATTTGTTCCGATGGTTTCTCACTTAGATCATTCTGAGCACTCTGTTAAGGTTATTATCAGTGAATATGGTATTGCAGACCTAAGAGGTAAGAGCCCGATTCAGAAGGCACATGAGATTATCGAAAATTGTGCTCATCCGGACTATAGACCACTTCTTCGCGAGTACCTGGAAAGAGGTATAAAGGGCCATACTCCTCATGACCTGGACGCATGTTTTGCATTCCATAAGGCCTTTATGGAGAATGGTGATATGAAGACCGTTGATTGGTCAAAATATCCCAAGAAGTAATTAATTGTCTGATAATCAGTATTAGATACATAAATAAAAACTATGATCCGTTCGGAATATTTATTTCGGACGGATCTTTTTTTGCTAATTGCATACCTACATGTTGGTATATTCAATTCTTTATTCTACATTTGCAGAGAATAAAAAACAATATTGTTTCACTCTAAATCAAAGTAAAGTATTATGGCTTACGTAATTTCTGAAGACTGCGTTGCTTGCGGAACATGTATCGATGAATGCCCAGTAGGAGCTATCTCTGAAGGCGATATCTATTCAATTGATCCTAACATGTGTACAGATTGTGGTACATGTGCTGGTGTTTGCCCATCAGAAGCAATCCACATGGCTTAATCAACAGTCATATAATGTATCATAAGAGCTCTTCCTTTTGGAAGGGCTTTTTTTGTCTCTTTATCTCATATAATCTGATAAAAGCGTGTTCATCATGTCGGAATGTACTACTTATCTCTAAGGAGGTCTTTGCGAAAGAGGATCCTTTTTGGTACCTTAGTCACTCATAAAGAATAAGAACCATGAAGATAAGCATATTACTTACCCTTCTTTTAATGATTATTTCGCTTGGTAGATTGATTTGCCGAGCAGGTGAGTTATGTCTTATTGAAGAGACTCAAATCAATGGATCTGAGAATATCAAATACAGTCTCTTAAATGTTTTATCCGTCCGGGCTGTGAAGTTCATATGGAGAGGATTGTATTTGTTAAATACTGTTACCTTATTTGCTACTCAAAAAGCTGCTCAAACAATACAAATTCAATCACAAAATATCGAATTCGAGGGTTAGGGTAATCAGACCTTCCTATCGACTTTGCCCGTTTTATTAGTACGAAACGGGCTTTTTTATGCGCTATTTTAACAAATAAGCTCGCGCGAGAAGCAATCCATTCTCGCGCGACTTTCGATCTGATCTCGCGCGACCTTGACATGCGAAGTCGGCTACTTCAAGTCCAACCTCGCGCGAGTTTAGGTTCAAGGTAGCGCGAGAATGGATTGCAAGTCGCGCGACCTTCCCCAAAAAGTGGCCTGAAGTGGGTTTTTAAGTCGCCAATTGGTCCATAAAAAGTCGACTATACATATATTAACATTTAGATAGGACGATTTCGTCCTATCTCTTTTGTCTTATGTAGAGAATAAGCCTCCTTTTAAATCAAATAAGGCTGTGTTTTATCCACAAAACAAGAGTGACGATTTTACATTATTTATCGAAAGTAATGAGATTATTGGGATTTAAGAAGGTATAGAACCGCATTCAAGATGTTTTTGAGAGCGTATTTTCGCTTTCTTTCTTGAGGTCATGTTTTAGATAACTTGCCACCTTTGATCAGACAAGTTGGTTGAATATTGTTTTATAACTTTAATTTGTTGGTGCTTATGAAGTTCTAAATAACACAATACCTGCTGATATTCAATACATTAATGTTTTTATGTAAGATAGTTTTTCAATTAAGTCTAAACAGCTTCCTATATCTATCCCGGTTGTCGGTATTAATAGGTAAAATGAAATGTGTTGAACATAGAATTGAACGTTTTCTTAAGTCTTATCCGGGTTTCAATGAGTACGCACCATATTGGAGGATTGCGAATATGTACTTAGTTTGGATGGAGAGAAGCCATATCTACAAAAAAAGTCGGATAAGAACGAATCCTATCCGACCTAAACGGGGCCATACCCGTTGGAGCAAAGCCAACGGCGATCTAGCCACTCCAAATGTAGTAATAATTATCAAATGAACCATATAATGAAAATCGGGTTTCATATATAGTATTAAAAGAGATCTTGATTCTCAATTCTCTTTCCACCTTCAAAAATGCATCATGTTTTAATGGATTATATTCATTCAAATATCATGTGCAAAGTGATTTGAAAGAGAAGCTGTTGAGACGTGAATATTATGAAAGGAAATGAAGATGCTCTTCTAATGATTTATTTTGGATTAATCTTGTGATATTCTTTTGAGAAAAACAATTTATGTCATTACCTTTGCAAAGTGTAAGTGGCAATTGAAGATTTTTGATATGTGTTGGTAGTTTTCGTATCGTAAAATCCTCTGCCGTATATTGTTGTTTTATGTGCTTTGTGAAAAGACTGATGCTGTTGTTCCAATTATGTGTAACTCTACTCAATTGAACAACTTCTTACTTTATATAATTTTGAATTATGTTTTAGACTATGATGTCTTTACGATTATAGCTTGAATAAAATACTTACAGATAAATGTTAAACGGTATAAATATAGAATTATAATGATTAAAAGGTTACTTTCTTTGTTGGCTATGTCACTGATTGTGGCACAAGCTTTTTCTCAGGTTACTTTGAAAGGTAAAGTCTTAAGTTATGAGACTCAAAAGCCACTTGTAGGTGTCAATATTCGTATAGACAATTCCTTGTTGGGAGGAACAACTAATGCGAAGGGGGAGTTTGTTATTAAGAATGTTCCGGATGGAAGACATATGCTTAGTTTTACTTATGTCGGTTATAGTCCGGCAAAGTATATCGTAAATGGTAGCAATGAGAATATCAATGTGCTAATGTATGAAGCATTGCAAAATATTGGTCAAGTCGTAGTGACGGGTACCGGTACTCATGGTCGTGCAACAAATAGCCCTGTTCCTGTTACTGTCATTACTAACAAAGAGCTTCGAGATGTCAATGCATCCAGTTTGGAAGATGCTCTTACAAAGTTGACTCCTAATATCTCCACTTATACCAATGGTATGGGTACTACGATGAGTATGAATGGTATCAATGAGAGCTATCTTCTTATCTTACAGAATGGTAAGCGTCTCGCCGGAGATGACAGATACAATCGTATTAACATCTCGGATGTCAAGCGAATCGAAATTCTTAATGGCGCCGCTTCAGCCCTTTATGGTAGTGACGCTATCGGAGGGGTAATCAATATTATTACGAATGATTCGAAAAATGCTGTCAATGCCTCTTCATATAGCCGTGTGGCAAGTGAAGGTAGATTTACACAAACATTGAGTGCTGATGTTACAGCCGGCAAATTGTCTTCTTATACCTCGTATCAGAGAAATCAGGCCGGTAGTTGGACCAACAACAATATTGACGAGAATGGAAAGCCTACCGGTCGTCCAACTTCTGTTGGTTTTTATTCCGATACCTATTCTCAGGAATTTGATTACAACATAAATGATCGCCTTTCTGTATACTTGAGAGGAAGCTATTTTGATAATAAGACTCGTCGACCTGAGGATGCTACTTATTATAAAAATAAGGATGCCAAAAAGCCGATGGATGCATATAAGTACAATCTTCTTCATGAGACATATACTTATGGCGCCGGAATGAAGTATCTCGTTAATAAGAAGTCTTATATTGATTTTGATTTCTTCTCTGACAATTTCTCAAGCAAATGGCAGTATTTCAAGGAGATTGGAGGGAAGAATCCTATCAAGCCGGGAGATGAAGTACTCAGAAAGCGTGTAAGATATTTTGATACCAATCTGAAGGGAATCTTTTGGATCGGTTCGCGTAATAGGGTTTCTGTAGGTACAGAGCTTATTAATGAATATCTCAAGAGTGAGTCGGATAATATCAATAATGAGTCAATGTATACCTTGGCTTTCTATGCACAAGATGAGATTAACATTGTAGAAAATCTAAAGGGGGTTGTAGGTCTAAGATATCTATACAATGAGAACTTCAAAAGCTATGCCACCCCTAATGTCGCTTTGATGTATAAGCTTGGCCCTCTAAACTTAAGAGCTTCTTATGCGGCAGGATACAAAAATCCTACCTTGTCTCAGCTTTTTGCAAGAGATGATAATAGGATGGGAACAAGATATACCATAGGTAATGAGGACTTGAAGCCGGAGAAGAGTAATTTCTATTCTTTGAATGCAGAGCTTAATTTTTATCGTATAGCTCTATCCGTTACAGGATTTGTTAATGATATCAGAGATATGATTAACTACAAAAATCTGACAAAAGAGGCTGCCAAAGAGATGGGAGTCCCCGAAGATATCATTAACTCGGACAAGGATATCAGAATGCGTGACAATGTGGATAAAGCTAAGGCAAAAGGTATTAGCATCAATGCCAACTTTAATTTGGGCTTAGGTTTTGTCCTTGGAGGAGGATATACTTACATGGATACCAATGCCGAATTGGTAAAGTTTTCGAAGAAGAAAGGTTATTATAAAGAAGACCAGCCAATTGACAAAAGTATTGCCCATATGGGGAATGTAAGAGCTCAATGGGAGAAGAGTTGGGGCAACTATCGTCTTAACATAAATCTCAACGGACATATGCAGAGCTCAAGATTTTCTCAGACCTATGGATGGGCTCCCGGATATGGAATTTGGGACTTGAATACAAAACATACCATTTATCTTAATAACTTTATCCTCGAACCGGGACTTGGTGTTGAGAATATATTCAACAAAAAGGATAATCGTCCTTGGAACAACAACTTCTCTCTCTTGTCTCCGGGTCGTTCAATGTATGCAAGTCTAACCATTAGATTTAAAAAGTAATATTTGATGAAGCAACCTAAAATAATAGTAGCCGGGATAGGTCCCGGAAATGATGCAGATATAACGCCTGCAGTACAACAAGCCTTGAGAGAAGCAGATGTAGTAGTTGGCTACAAGTACTATTTCAGATTTATCCGCCATTATGTCTCTTCTGATACAGAATGTATTGATACAGGAATGAAGAGAGAGAAGGATAGAGCTCAGCAGGCTTTTGAGTTGGCCCAGCAAGGCAAGGTGGTATGCGTTATCAGTTCGGGTGATGCTGCAATCTATGGTATGACTCCTCTTATCTATGAGATGAAGAAAGAGCATGGCAGTGACATTGAGATTGTCTCTTTGCCGGGTATCAGTGCCTTCCAAAAGGCTGCTTCTATTTTAGGTGCTCCTATTGGCCATGACTTTTGTGTTATCTCCATGTCGGATCTTATGACTCCATGGGATGTGATAGAGAAGCGAATTGTTGCGGCTGCTACAGGTGACTTTGTAACAGCTGTGTACAATCCCAAAAGCAATGGACGATATTGGCAACTCTATCGTTTGGTCGAACTTTTTCTCCAAAATGGTCGTTCTCCTGAAACACCGGTTGGCTATGTAAGACAAGCCGGAAGGGAAGATGAAGAGGCCCATGTGACGACTTTGGGAGACTTTGATCCGGAAGAGATCGATATGTTTACAGTCGTGTTGATTGGCAATAGTCAATCATACAACTGGAATGACACAATAATTACTCCAAGGGGCTATTATAGAGATAGTGAGACCGAAGATGGAATAAAAGTGGGTCAAGAGATTATGATCCAAAGTTTTAGGACAATCGAAGGTCTGCTAAAGCGAGACGATTATCCATTGGATCACAAATGGGCTCTTCTGCACGCTATCCATACCACTGCAGATTTTGATATGGAGAATGTCTTTTATTCTGATCCTCATGCTGTGGAGTCTATTTATAATAAGGTAGCCTCCGGAGAGCTTAAGTATATCATTACCGATGTAACAATGGCAGCAAGTGGTGTACGCAAAGGAGCTCTTTCACGACTTGGAATGGAGGTAAAATGCTATCTCTCTGATGAGCGTGTGGCTGAAATGGCAAAACAGGAAAACATTACTCGCACACAAGCAGGTATACGTCTTGCAGTGGAAGAACATCCAGATGCTTTGTTTGCTTTTGGTAATGCTCCTACAGCTTTGATAGAACTTTGTGATCTCATAAGAAAAGGAAAAGCTCATCCCGCAGGGATCATAGCTGCTCCGGTAGGATTTGTGCATGTGAGAGAATCAAAGCATATGGTCAAGCCATTCAAAGATATTCCAAAGTTGATCATAGAAGGTCGAAAAGGGGGTAGTAATTTGGCCGCAACATTGTGTAACGCGATTCTGTGTTTCAATGATGCTGAGCAACTTCGTCCCGGAAGAGATCTCTAAGATTTGAAAGTTCAAGAAGCTGCTTGAAATTCTATCGCCTTATATAAATGGCTGAGAGAGTTTTAAGCAGCTTTTTGCTATTTATATGGGCTGGATAGTTCCCGACCTTTTTATAAATTTGACGAATATTTGACTGATAGCTTTCTATTCGAAAGAAACAATAAACTTGATATGCAACAACAGTATATAGTAATCGGTATCGATGATAGTCCCAACCCATATTTTAAGCCGGACGTTTTAGCTCTTATAGCGTCCGGAAGCGTTTTCTCCGGAGGTAAGCGACATTATCAAATAGTGAAAAGTTTTTTACCCACTTCACACAAATGGATTGAAATAACCGTACCTCTTAAAAATGTGTTTGAGGCTTATGACAATGAGTTTGTAGGCTCCTCTGATCCAATTATCGTTTTTGCTTCGGGAGATCCCATATTCTTTGGTTTTGCCACTACTATACAAAGGGAGAGGCCTGATAGTAAAATCATCCTCTATCCGTCCTTCAATTCATTGCAAACTCTTGCTCACAGGATAGCCATGCAATATGACGATATGCTTACAGTCTCTCTTACCGGACGACCTTGGCATCGTTTTGATCAGGCGTTGATAGAGCGTACACCGAAGATAGGAGTCCTTACAGATAAGGTGCATACTCCATCGACTATTGCACAGCGAATGCTTGAGTATGGTTATGATTATTATCATATGTATGTGGGAGAGCATTTGGGAAATCCGGATAAGGAGGTTGTTACATCGATCAGTTTGTCGGAGGCTGTAGGAAGAGAATTTACTCATCCCAACAATCTTATTTTGGTCGTTCCACAAGATCGAAGGTCTTCTCTGTATAGACCGTTTGGTATTCCTGATACTGCTTTTGAGTTGCTTGATGGTCGTCAGAAGATGATTACCAAATCTCCTATAAGATTATTGTCTCTTCAAGCACTTGAGCTATATCGCAAATCGTACTTCTGGGATGTCGGTTTTTGTACAGGAAGTGTGTCTGTAGAGGCAAAGATGCAATTCCCTCATTTGCATATTGATTCTTTTGAAATAAGACCCGAAGGAGCTCATTTGCTTGAGACCAATACACGAAGATTTGGGACTCCGGGGATTGAGGGGCACATTGGAGATTTCTTACAAGAAGATATATCCATGCTTCATAATCCTGATGCAGTGTTTATAGGTGGACATGGAGGTAAATTGGTTGAGATTGTCAAGAAGATCAATTCCAAATTGGTTGATGGAGGTTGCATTGTTTTTAATGCAGTATCAGATAAGAGTCGAGAGTCTTTTGTAGAGGCTGTAACTCAGACCGGTCTTCATTTGCAACCTTCAATGCATATCGTACTGAATGAGTATAATCCAATAGAAATAATGAAGGCTGTCAAGGCCGAATAAATAATCGTTGATATGAAAACAGCAATTATATTGATATCAGAAGCCGGTCTTGATACCGGTAAGATCATAGAGAAAGAATTGAAGAACTCGAAGTTATATTCTTCAAGAAAGATAGAAGGGGTTGAGCAAATAGACTCAATTGCGCAATTTTTGTCCGAACATTTCAATACTGAAGATGCAATAGTTTTTATTGGTGCCATGGGTATCTGTGTCAGAAGTATTGCTCCGTTTGTTAAGGATAAGCATTGTGATCCGGCAATCATCTGTATAGATAGTGCCTCTAAGCATGTTATTTCCGTTTTGTCTGGCCATATTGGTGGAGCCAACGAATTGACTTTGGCTATTGCGGGGATGATTGGAGCAGAGCCTGTTATTACGACGCAAAGTGATTTGACCGGTATATGGGCTTTGGATACCTTGGATGCTAAGTTTGGATGGACGGTTAAGCTTCAGAATCTGACTTCTATGAATGATGCTATTTTCCCATTTGTCAATAAAGAGAGGGTTGCTTTGCTTCTTGAAATTAGAGATAAAGGGACCAATTGGCTTGAAACACATCTTCCTGAGCATGTGACATTATTTTCCAAGGTAGAGGATATTTCTCAGGATGAGTTTAAGTTGATAGTTGCGGTTAGTCCCTTTATGCATAATGAAGTCAAGATACCTTGTTTAAATTTTGTTCCAAAGGCTATCCACATAGGTGTTGGATTGGCTCATATGGCGGAACCGAAGGCTGAGATCATTCAAAATATCAAGGATACTCTTTTGCAAAATGGTATTTATTGGGAGAGTGTGGCATCTGTATCTACACATGAAGAAAAGAGGCCGGAGCCGGTCATTCAGGAGCTCGAGAAGGAACTTCCTTGCTATTTCTATAGCTCAGAAGAGCTGAAGGACATCGAGGTGCCAACCCCAAGTGATACGGTGGCTAAGCATATGGGTACAGCAAGTGTTAGCGAGGCTTCTGCTCTTCTTACTGCTAACAATTTCCATTTTGTGATGACCAAGCAAAAGGGAAGCAATTATACTGTTGCCGCGGTGATGGATCGGATTGTTGAGAGATCCGGACATATTGAGATCGTGGGTGCAGGACCCGGTGATCCGGAACTCATCTCTGTAAGGGGGAAGAGGATGCTTGAGATAGCCGATCTTATTTTGTATGCGGGAAGTTTGGTCCCACGGGAGCTAACCTATTATGCCAAGCCCGGGGCCACGGTTAGAAGTTCGGCCGATCTTAATCTGGAAGAGCAGATAGAGCTTATGAAGAGGTTTTACGATGAAGGCAAGTTTGTAGTTCGTCTTCATACCGGTGATCCTTGTATATATGGAGCCATTCAAGAGCAGATGAATTGGTTTGACCAATATCACATGAGCTATCATATTACGCCCGGTATCTCTTCATTTCAAGCTGCTGCTGCGGAATTGAAGAGTCAGTTTACCATTCCTGAGAAGGTGCAGAGTATCATTCTTACTCGAGGAGAGGGGCGCACTCCGATGCCGGATAAAGAGAAACTTCATCTTATGGCTCGTTCACAAAGTACGATGTGTATCTTCTTGAGTGCCGGTATGGCACAGCAGGTACAGGATGAATTGCTTATGGAATATCCTCCTCACACACCTGTGGCCGCATGCTTCCATTTGACATGGCCCGATCAAAAGATTTATAGAGGGGAGTTGAAAGACTTGGCTAAGATTGTTGAAGAGAATAATCTTACACTTACTACCATGATTGTGGTAGGAGAGGCTATTGACAACAGAAAGGGATTGTCAAGACTTTATGCGGACGAGTTTAAACATCTTTTTAGAAAGTAACATTAGATGATACTTGTTTTTGGAGGCACGACGGAAGGTCGAGTTGCAGTCAAGAAGTTGGAGCAAGCCGAGAAACCTTATTATTACTCTACCAAAGGTGATGAGCAGGATGTTGCATTGGTCCATGGTATTCGTCTTCATGGAGGAATGGATTTTGATGCACTTAAGGCTTTTTGTATTCAAAATGAGATTAAACTTATTATTGATGCCGCTCATCCTTTCGCCGAAATCCTCCATCAAACAATCTCTGAAATATCACATAATCTTCAGATCAAGGTAGTTCGTTTTCAACGTATCTTTCCGGAATATTACGACAACTCTGTAATCTGGTGCGATGGATATGATGACTGCATTGAGAAAATATTGTGTAAGGGCTATCATCGTATTTTAGCTCTGACCGGAGTAAAGACAATCTCTAAACTCAAACCCTTGTGGCAAGACAATGATCAATGCTATTTTAGGATACTTGATAGGGATTCTTCAAGAGCAATGGCCCAGAAACAAGGATTTCCCTTGGGGCGAGTTTGCTATTACCTGACAGATGGATCGGACAAGGATTTGATGCTTAAGTATGATCCCGAAGCAGTAATATCAAAGGAAAGTGGTATTAGCGGTGGATTTGAGGAGAAAAGGTTGGCTGCATCCGAACTTGGCATAGATTTTTATGCAATACGACATCCTAAGCTTGACCCTGATTTTATTGTGGTCAATGGGGAGCATGGATTGAGACGAATGGTCGAAAAGCTAATCCCCGACTTTTATCATCAACATACAGGACTTACAACCGGCTCTTGCGCAACAACAGCTGTATTGGGAGCAATGAGTAGGATTTTCTTAAACGAGACCATCTCGGATGTTCCTCTTATTCTGCCCAATGGTGAAACGATCAGATCCGATGTTGAGTCTTCTGTCTTATGTGATGATGAGATAGACAGCAATGGTATTAGATATAAAGTGGCTTCGTCAATTGTTATTAAAGAGAGTGGAGACGATCCCGATATCACAAATCATATCCCAATAGAAGCTTTGGTAAAAGTCCCTGCAGAAGGGGAGAATGGTAGCGCAGATGAAACCTTACAAGATTGTCCTTTTGATATTGTAATTCTTGGAGGAAAAGGAGTAGGGACGGTGACGATGAAAGGACTTGGATTGCCTATTGGAGGGCCGGCCATCAATAAATCTCCACAAAAGATGATAAGAAACAATATCTCTTCATTTTTGAATAAACAGGGGATATTCGCCTTTAAGCATCCTATCTATGTGACTATAAGTGTACATGGAGGGGAAGAGGTGGCAAAGAAAACTTTTAATCCGAGACTTGGGGTTGTTGGAGGTATCTCAATTGTTGGAACGTCAGGGATTATACAGCCCTTTTCTTTGGAGGGATTTATCAATTCGATAGCCAAGTCCATGCAGGTAGCTATCGCAACCGGATCGCCTTATGTTGTGATCAATTCGGGTGCAAAAAGCGAAGGCTATGTAAAGGCTATGTTCCCTAAGTTGCCGGCTCAAGCATTCGTGCATTATGGAAACTTTATAGGTGAAACACTAAAGCTTGCTGAAAGAGAGAAGGTGCCACATATTGTCATGGGGGTTATGATGGGAAAGGCTGTCAAATTGGCAGAGGGGCATTTGGATACTCATAGTAAGAAGGTGGTAATGAATAAGGATTTCATACAGCAATTGGCTGTGAAGGCCGGTGTTAGCTTGTCGAAAGTAAAGCAGATACAGCAAATATCGCTTGCTCGTGAGTTGTGGACTATTTTTAATGAAGATGAGGCTGAGGCCTTTTGCCGTAAACTAATAGAATCATGCCATATTTATTGTGATCCACTTGTCCCAAGCTGTAAACTGTCCATTGTGATTATAGGAGAAACGGGTAGAGTATATGGTGCTGATTCTGAATTGCTTTCATTTCATGCTTTATGATTCTTCTTTGATTAACGTCCGTTATTCATTCATTTTGCTTGAAGATAGGTATAAACAACGTATCTTTGCCTAACTACTTGAGGTGTGGCAATGTAATTTTGTGTGTCTGTTTGGCACATAAGTTGTATTACTTCCACAGAGTAAATATAATTGTATTATTAGATGATTAAGAACACAAACAACACGCCAAAGGGCAAGAGACCTAAGGGAATGAGGTTTAGTCCTATGTGGATCTATATAGGCATATTGGCTATGCTGGTAGGTATATTTTTCTTTTCTGATATGGCATCGCCAACGAAAGAACTCAATTGGAATGACTTTCAGAGAGCAGCTACCAACGGAGCCTACAGCAAAGTATTGGTTAATAGGGAAAACGCTACGGTTGTAGCTATAGTCAAGCCGGATAAAGTCGATAGTTTGTTCAGATCGGGAGATCTTCCCGCCAACCTATTGCATCAGAAGACGGTGGAGTATAAGACAAAGACTGTTTTGCCTTCCGTCGATTCGTTTGCCAAATTTAGTGATGAGCATCTAAAGAATACCGAGATAAAGTACGAAGAAGAAAAGTTCAATATTTGGAGTTTGCTGGTTAGTTTTGGCCCGCTTATACTGCTTATTTTCTTCTGGATCTGGTGGATGAAACGGATGACAAGTGGCGGAGGAGCCAATGGCGGTGTCTTTAGTGCCGGAAAATCGAAGGCCAAGTTATATGAGAATGATGGTACCAAAGTGACTTTTGCTGATGTGGCCGGACAACAAGAGGCTAAGCAAGAGATTGAGGAGATCGTCCATTTCTTGAAGAATTCGAAGAAGTATACCGAGTTAGGTGGTCGTATTCCTAAGGGAGCACTTCTGGTAGGACCTCCGGGCACCGGTAAGACATTGCTTGCCAAGGCCGTTGCCGGTGAGGCTCATGTGCCATTTTTCTCTATGTCGGGGGCTGATTTTGTTGAGATGTTTGTTGGTGTAGGAGCCTCTCGAGTTAGAGACCTATTTAAGCAGGCGAAAGAAAAAGCCCCGTGCATTGTCTTTATCGATGAGATAGATGCTATTGGTCGAGCAAGAGGAAAGAATGGTAATTTTGGCGGCAATGACGAGCGTGAGAGCACCCTTAATCAACTTTTGACAGAGATGGATGGGTTTGACGGCAATAGCGGTGTGATTATTCTTGCGGCTACCAACCGAGCTGATGTCTTAGACAAGGCTTTGCTTCGTGCGGGTCGTTTTGACAGACAGATTTATGTTGATTTGCCCGATTTGAATGATCGTAAGGAGATCTTCATGGTGCACCTCAAGCCACTTAAGACGGATAATTCTGTTGATGTAGACTTATTGGCCAAGCAGACACCCGGATTTAGTGGTGCTGATATTGCCAATGTTTGTAATGAGGCAGCTCTTATTGCGGCAAGACACGAAAAGCAGTTTATCGGATGGCAAGACTTTATGAATGCTGTCGATAGGATAGTTGGTGGTCTTGAGAAGAAAAATAAGATTACGACCGAAGAGGAGCGTCAGAGCATAGCTATTCATGAAGCAGGGCATGCTACTGTCAGTTGGATGCTCGAATTTGGTAATCCTTTGGTCAAAGTGACTATTGTACCGAGAGGAAAAGCTTTGGGAGCGGCATGGTATCTTCCTGAGGAGCGTCAGATTACTACGACTCAGGCTTTGTTGGATCAGATGTGTTCTCTTCTTGGTGGTCGTGCGGCAGAAGATCTTTTCTTGGGTCGAATCTCCACAGGTGCTGCCAACGACCTTGAGCGAGTAACCCGTTTGGCTTACGCAATGGTGTCTGTGTATGGTATGAGTGACAAACTTCCTAATCTTAATTACTATGCTATGCAGCAGGATGGGTACAATTTTGCCAAACCTTACAGTGAAAAGACAGCCGAGATGATTGATGCAGAAGCAAGTCGACTCATCGAAGAGCAGTACCAAAGAGCAAAAGAAATCTTGATGCAATATAAGGATGGTCATAAGCAGATTGCTGATCTTCTTATAAGCAGAGAGGTTATCTATACCAATGATGTTGCAGATATATTGGGTAAGCGGAAGTGGGCTTCCCGAGCAGATGAATTGATGGAGATCAATGATCAGATGCGTAAAGAGGAGGCTGCAAAGAAAGAGGAAGAGGCTCGCAACAGTCAACCCTCCATAGCCCCACTGCAAGATTCTGTAGATGAGGAAGAGAATACCTCTGAAGAGTCAGCCAATGACGACGATGCTTCATCTAAATCATTGGATGATGCAAGACCTGAAGATGGCGATACCAAGGCAAGTCAGGAAGATCGGGTGAGCAATGATGCTGACAATAGGGACTCTAATCCTAAAGGTTAATTCAAAAAGATATAATAAGAATAAGAAAAGGACCCAATGAAAAAGTTATTAGTTAGGTCAATCTCCGGTTTGGTGTATGTGGCACTTATTGTTTGCCCCATCTATTTAAAAATCCCCGGATTATATGTAGCTGTGTTTTCCCTTATGGCAGTATTGTCTGTACGGGAGTTTTCACAACTGGTAGGATTGAATAGAAAGAGGTGGCTTCGTACCATTTTGGATTGCCTGGCAGGAGGATATCTTTTCATGGCTCACTTATTCTATTGTACCAATATTATTGGGGCAGAAGTGTTTTTCCCATATCTATTCTATTTCATGTATACCATGATTAGGAATATCTATTCGGATAAGCAGTTTATGGTGAGAGATACTTCATTGACATTTATGGCTCACTTGTATGCTGTATGTCCGCTACTGTTTGCCAATTTGATTGCTTTCCCGGGTACGACAAACAACTTTACAGACCTTCGAAGTGGAATGCTTTTGACCATCTTTATTTTGATTTGGGCAAGTGATACATTTGCATTTATAGGAGGTTCATTGTTTGGAAAGCATAAGCTCTTTCCTTCTGTGTCGCCCAATAAGACTTGGGAAGGATTTATTACGGGGGCGATCTCTTCTGTTGTTATTGCGACTTTGGTAGGATACTATCTTATCGATATACCAAGTGCCTCTATTTATATGTGGCCGGTCTTAGGTATAGTGGTGGCTGCTACAAGTACCTGGGGGGATTTGTTTGAGTCTAACCTTAAGAGATTGGCGGGTGTAAAGGATTCCGGGCATCTTATCCCCGGTCATGGTGGTATGTTGGACAGAATAGATAGTGCTCTGTTTGCATTGCCTGCAGCATATTTTGTCTACTCAGTTTTTCTTAATTGATAAGAGATAAGGATAAGGAGATATAAGAGTTTATATAATTAATAATCTTCTCGAGTTGTTTAGTAACCCTTCTGAGGTTATAAACAACTCGAGTTTTTTTATTGTTGCTGTCCAAACATCTTATTTATGCGGCTGAGTATTTCAATTTTGAAAGATAAGCTCCCCCTTTGGATTCTAAATTCGGCTGTCCGACAAAAACACCTTCAAGATTGAGTCATCAATCAGCATTTGATCCAAGCGAATGCCTTATGGGGCAAAGGGTTGCCTAAATGGACGGTTTTCCTTTTTTTGAATATTGCTGTCCGATAAAAGTTTTTGCGACAAAAAAATAAGGGGCTGAAAAACTTCACAGAATTCAGCCCCAATTGTCTTATCTTTATCATAAGAACTTAAAAAGTAAGACGATGCACAAAAGTATTC
>NZ_JBHSGO010000211.1:0-29800 GCF_042654485.1 Falsiporphyromonas endometrii
AGTCCGTCTTTGCTTGTCAGTTGATTCGAAATAATTTCTTTAATTTGTGTGCGTGTAAGATCCATACTGTTTATCGTTTTATTTTTTCTTTTTCAAAGATAATTGTCTTGGGTCTTACACACTTTTTTGGGACAGTATCACAGTATCCACTAATAATACTCAATATCATCAGAGACCTCAAACAAGTATTCTCTTGATGAGTAAATACAAAAAAAGAGATGTGCTACGCTACGAGTAACACATCTCTTTTCTATTTAAAATATTGAACTTGTTAATCAAATTCGGGAGCTCTCTTCTCTAAGAAAGCTTTCATTCCTTCTTTTTGATCATTGTGAGCAAAGCAGAGAGAGAACAAGTTTTCCTCAATCATAATACCGGTATCGATATCTGACTGAAGACCTCTGTCTATAGCCTCCTTGGAAGCTCTAACCGCCGATCCACTCTTTGAAGCAATCTTCTTGGCCATCGCCATTGCTTCTTCCATAAGTGATTCCGGAGATACAACCTTGTTAACTAAACCAAACTTTAGCGCCTCTTCAGCTTTAACAATATCAGCTGTATAAATAAGCTCTTTTGCTTTGGCAGGACCAATCAATCTGGGCATACGCTGAGTACCTGAAAACCCGGGTGTGATACCAAGACCAACTTCGGGTTGTCCAAATTTAGCCTTCTCTGATGCAATACGAATATCACAAGCCATAGAAAGCTCACAACCTCCTCCAAGAGCAAAGCCATTGACTGCAGCGATAACCGGGATAGGCAAGGTCTCTATGTTTCTAAAAACCTTAGCTCCAAAGTCACCGTATGCTTTAGCCTCTGCTGCCGACATTGTACTCATTTCGCGGATATCAGCACCAGCTACAAAAGCTCGACCGGCACCCGTGATAATGAGAACTCTCAAGGATAAGTCCACTCTAACCTCGTTCACTGCTGCATTCAACTCTGTAAGAAGAGCTGAAGATAACGCATTCAGTGTTTCTTGATGATCAATCGTAAGGGTGGCAATTGCACCCTCACGATTTAATCTTATATGCTGATAATCCGACATTACAAGATCTCCTTATTTCTTTTCCTTTTCAGCTTGAGCCTTTTGGATCTTCGCTGTCAAAAGAGGAAGAATCTTGTGCAAGTCTCCTACAAGACCAAGGTCAGCTACCTGGAAAATAGGAGCATACTTATCCTTGTTGATTGCAATGATATAATCTGAGTCTTCCATACCTGCAAGGTGTTGGATAGCCCCTGAGATACCACATGCCATATAAATATCAGGACGGACTGTCTTACCAGTCTGACCAACTTGGCGTTCGTGTCCAATTAGACCTGCGTCTACCATAGCACGAGAAGAAGAAACCTCTGCATCCATGCAAAGAGCAAGAGCTTCCAACTTTTCGAAACCATCCTTAGAACCGACACCACGTCCACCGGAGATCAATACATTTGCTTCTGTAATATCAACCTTATTCTTAGCTTCAATTTCCTTCTTAACAAGCTTAACTGCAAACTTAGACTTATCGAATGGGATTGTTACTTCTTCTACTTCACCCTTACGATTTGTATCCTTTGCAGCCATTCTCATCACACCGGGACGAACTGTTGACATCTGTGGACGATGCTCCTTACTTACAATAGTAGCCATAAGGTTACCACCGAATGCAGGACGAGTCATCTGAAGATTTCTATCTTCTCCAATTTCAAGAGAAGTACAGTCAGCTGTCAAGCCGCACACCAAACGAGCTGAAAGTCTTGGACCAAGGTCACGACCAATAGTGGTAGCACCTACAAGAACAATCTCAGGCTTACGTTCTGTAATGAGATGATAAATAGCTTGTGCGTATGGTTCTGTAATGTAATCTTTCAATTCCGGGCAGTCAGCAACCAAAACCTTATCTGCACCATAAGCAATAAGGTCATTTGCCAACCCCTTGATACCTTCACCAAGAAGAACAGCTGTTACCTGCTCGTTGATGCTATCAGCCAATTCACGAGCCTTGCTGATCAACTCGAATGCAACATTTTGTACAACGCCGTCTCTTTGTTCGGCGAAGACCATGATTCCTTTATAGTCTGCTTTATTAATCATAATGAGATGGCAATATTAAATGATGAATTTATCTTTAAGTTTCTGGAAGATAAGTTCTGCTGCTTCTTCCGCTGTAAGATCTTCATGAAGAGTACCCATAGCTTTTGCACCCTTTGTGAAGGCCTTCTTTACACTTGTAGGAGAACCCTTAAGGCCAAGACGCTCGGGATCACAATCAAATGATGTGCTATCCCAGCTTTCAACCTCACGATCAAAAGCCTCCATAATACCGCGCATTCTCATATAACGTGGCTGATTGGCAGTAGCCAAAAGAGTCAACATACATGGAAGACCAACTTCCAAGATTTCGTGACCTTCTTCTGTGCTCTTACGAACAGTCATGATCTTTTTCGCTTCATCATACTTTGCTTCTTCAACATAAGTAATCTGTGGAAGATCAAGTTGCTCCGCTATCTGAGGACCAACCTGTGCTGTATCACCGTCAATAGCCTGACGACCTGCAAGAAGTACATCAAACTCCAAATTGCGAAGTGCCTGTGAAAGAGTATAGCTGGTTGCAAGTGTATCTGCACCACCAAATTTGCGGTCACTTACGATGATTGCACGATCAACACCCATTGCATAAGCTTCACGAAGAACAGCTTCTGCCTGAGGAGGACCCATAGTGATTACTGTGATGTGAGCACCGAACTCATCTTTTAGACGAAGAGCTTGCTCGAGAGCACCCTTGTCGTCTGGGTTCATGATACTTGGTACACCTTCGCGGATCAAAGTACCCTTTACCGGGTCCAACTTAATCTCCGTTGTATCAGGAACCTGCTTGATACATACTACTATCTTGAGCATAATGTGTGGCTTTTTACTTTAATAGGTTTGAACTGATCACCAGTCTTTGAACTTCACTGGTACCTTCATAAATCTCTGTAATCTTAGCGTCGCGCATCATACGCTCTACCGGATATTCACGAGTATATCCATAACCGCCGTGGAATTGAACTGCCTTTGTAGTCATTTCCATTGCTGTTTCAGCACAGAATAGCTTAGCCATTGCTGCATCAACAGTATAAGGAAGCTTTTCGTCCTTCTTCCATGATGCTTTGCGAACAAGCAAACGAGAGCAATTGATCTTTGCTTCCAAATCTGCGAGTTGGAACTGTGTATTCTGGAACTTAGCAAGTGATCTGCCAAACTGTTTACGTTCTTTGGTGTATTTGACTGTTTCATCCATAGCACCTTGTGCAATACCAAGTGCTTGTGATGCGATACCGATACGACCTCCATCGAGTGTCTTCATCGCGATCTTGAAACCGCCACCTACCTTACCAAGAAGATTCTCTTTAGGTACGATACAGTTTTCCATGATAAGTTCGCAAGTTGCAGAACCACGAATACCCATCTTAAGCTCTTTCTTACCAACGCTAAATCCGGGGAAATCCTTTTCAACGATAAAGGCTGTGATACCCTTTACGCCCTGGCTCTTGTCTGTCATCGCAAAGATGATATACACGTGAGCATATTCAGCATTCGTGATAAAGATCTTATTACCGTTAAGAACATAGTGGTCACCTTCTTCAACTGCAGTAGTCTGCTGAGCAGAAGCATCTGTACCCGCATTAGGTTCTGTAAGACCAAATGCACCAATCCATTCTCCTGAACATAGCTTGGGAAGATATTTCATCTTCTGCTCTTCAGTACCATGTTCGAAGATAGGAGCACAGCAGAGAGAAGTGTGAGCTGACACAACAACACCTGTTGTAGCACATACTCTACTTAGCTCTTCTACGCACATAGAATAGATTTGGTTTGTACCGCCTGCACCGCCATACTGTGTCGGGAACGGAATACCCATAAGGCCTATTTCAGCCATTTTCTTAACTGTCTCTAGTGGGAAGCGTTCTTGTTCGTCTATCTCAGCAGCCAAAGGTTTTACTTCCTTTTCTGCAAAAGCTCTGATCATCTCAAGGAACAGCTTCTCTTGGGGTGTTTGAGAAAAATTCATACTTGGTTTATAAATATGTGGTTGTATAATAGTATTTATTACTCTTGACGCATTGGCTTAAGATCTGGAGACCAAATCAAATTAGCCTCAGTAGCCGCAATAACGTCTTCTTTTGTAAACTCAGGATGCAATTCGGTTACGACCAAGCCTTCGCCCTTACGTACCTCTATAACACACATCTCTGTTACAATCATATCTACTTGACCGGCTGCAGTCAAAGGCAGAGTACATTTCTTCATGATCTTGACTTTACCTTTAGCTGTGTGTTCCATAGCAAGAATAACCTTACGAGTACCTACCAGAAGGTCCATAGCACCTCCCATACCGGGAGCCATCTTACCAGGGATCAACCAGTTAGCCAAGTCTCCATTTTCATCCACTTGCAATGCTCCTAAGACACTGATATCAACGTGTCCTCCACGGATAATTGCAAAACTTTCTGCACTGTCAAAAGTTGCTGCATGGTCATTTGCAGTGATAGGTCCACCACCGGCGTTAATCCAATTGGGATCTTCTTTACCTTCTTCCGGCTGAGGGCCCATACCAATCATACCATTCTCAGACTGAATCATCACATGAACGTCTGGTTTTAGAAAATTAGGGATCATAGTCGGGAGACCGATACCTAGATTGACAACATCACCGTCCTTTAGCTCCAAAGCTACACGCTTGGCGATGACCTCTCTAATCTGTTTCTTTTCCATTGTAATTAGGTGGTTTTATTGTTATTAATATTTACTTTTCTTCTTTCTTCGTTCCGTTGATGCGTCTGTCAAGCTCTTGAGCAATGAAAGATGCGACATCATCAGCATATGTATTTGCACCAAAGCCTGCATCATAGCCAAGCTCTTTAGCCAACTCATAGCTGATACGAGGTCCACCACAAGCCAAAATCATCTTATCACGCAGGCCTTCAGCCTCCATCATTTCGACAAGTTCGGTCAAGTTCTTGATGTGAACATCTTTTTGTGTAACGGTCTGTGATACAAGAAGAGCATCTGCATTAAGTTCGATACCTTTTGCGATAAACTCGTCATTAGGTACCTGACTTCCCAGGTTATGAGCCTCAATCATTTCATAACGTTCGAGACCAAATCGCCCGGCAAAGCCTTTCATATTCATAATGGCGTCAATACCAACAGTATGAGCGTCCGTACCTGTAGAAGCGCCAACTACTACGATTGGTCGTCCAAAGTGTTCTCGGATAAACTCATCTGTCTCTTCCATACTCCATTTAGTAGACTCCACTTTTGGCACATATATTGTGCTATAGTCAACTGTATGCTTTAAGCTTCCATAACAATTGAAGAATGTAAAGCCTTTTGCCAACTCCTTATAAAATACGACAGATGGATTTTCCAATCCCATCTTTTTCATAAGTTGCTTAGCTGCCTCTTCAGCTTCAGCACCTTCCGGCACCGGCAAAGTGAAACTAAGCTGCACTTTACCGTCATTCATTGTATCCCCGTATGGTTTAACCTTCGTCAGGTCAAGGGTCTGGTCGTAATCTTTTTTCTCTGTAGAATAAAGTCCTTCGCTCATAACTTACCATTCATATTAAAGGTCTTCATCAAATCAATTACAGGATTGTAGTAGTGTGCACCTTTAATAGACACACCGCTCAAACCTTTTCCTCCATCCTTAGGTCTCTTCACATCGGCAAAGATTCCCAATTCCAGTGCTGTAAACAAGCCTTCATCAACAAGTTCTTCCAATAATTTGATTGTCTTGTCAAGAACCTCTTTAGCACGACTTTGTATGATACCGTCTTTTTTAAACTCAACCTCATCACCTATATCGTGCATATTATTGAAGATATACTGTGCATTTTCGATTGAGAGATAACGGTCACTCATAAACGGAGTATGAATAGCCTCTGTAGGCATTCCAAGAAGTTGAAGCCCTTGATGAGACCAAATACCAATCATATTAAACAGGGCATCCTGAATATGTCCACGGAAAATATTACCGGTCATAAACTTCGTTGGAGGCATATACTTAAGTGGAGCCTTTGGGAATATTTCGCGAATCATAATAGCCTGAGACAACTCAAAAAGGAATCCATTCTTAAGTGTTGGATCCATCTCGAAGGCATGTCCCAGACCCATCTGTTCTTCGGGAAGTCCTGCACGCAGAGCGAATTGTTCGTTAATCAAGTCTGAAGCAAGCACCGTATGAGCCTCTTCTACTGCATCTGCAGTTGTCAGATAGTTATCTTCACCTGTATTGATGATAACTCCTGCAAATCCATTGATGACACGGCTCATATACTGGTCTACCAGCGTACGCTGCATGTTGATGTCACGGAAAAGGATACCATAGAGGGCATCATTTAGCATCACATCAAGACCTTCCAAAGCACCCATGACAGCAATTTCAGGCATACATAATCCTGAGCAGTAGTTACAAAGTCTGATATATCTACCAACTTCTTCACCAACTTCATCAAGAGCCTTACGCATGATACGGAAGTTTTCTTGTGTGGCAAAAGTACCACCAAAACCTTCTGTAGTAGCACCATAAGGCACATAGTCCAAGAGACTCTGTCCTGTCGTACGAATTACGGCAATAATATCTGCCCCTTGCCTTGCACCTGCTTGTGCTTGAACAACGTCCTCATAGATATTACCTGTTGCAACGATAATGTATAGGAATGGCTTACTTCCTTCACCAATATTTTTGATATAGTCTTCGCGTCGCTTTCTATTTGCAGCGATACGCTCCATACCTTTCTTGATATAGGGAGCCAAAATATCAGCTACCTCTTCTCTCGATCTGAATTCATAACTGGTCAGGTCCACTCCTTCGTTTACCACAGCCTCAGCGATTTCTTGCGGATTCTTACCGGTTGCAATCATCGCATTAGCCAAGAAAAACAGAGCACCATGCTCCAGCACCCCTTTATCCTTCAGGCTATCAACCACCCTATTAGGCAGGGGCACTTGATTTTCGTCAACATCATCAATACCAATAAGTCTGCAGAGTGTTCTCTCCACAGCCACTGTGGTATAACGATCTACAAAGCCTTGTACGCTATCTGCAATATTACCTGCAAGTTCCTTAGCGTAATCAACTTTGGCAAAATCAATACCTACTTTACTTGTTCTCATTCTTATTACTTGATATACTTAGTACTTCTTTCTATTAATTCGGGACACACTCCTAAGATTTGAGCAATACGAATGGCCTCATGCGGCACATCCTTAGTCTGAACCTCCTCCAAACTGTAATCAATACATTTATTCAGTTCATTCACATGCAAAGGTAATTTAACTCTTTCTTCTACGAAACCCTTCACCCTCAACCTTCTGCATTTTGCCGATATAGACCCGTAATGCGTTGTAATAACAGACAATGCGTTAGGATACGCACTCAAAAGTTCGACAAGGCCACTTACAATAGCCTGTCCTTCGACCGGGTTTGTTGTACGTGCCGGTTCATCAATAAGAGCCAATACCGACTTTCCTTGCGCCACTGTTTCACAAATACCGGACATCCTAAGCATTTCAGCCCCATATGAAGATAGTCCTTCCGTTTCGTCTTGAGCATCTCCGATACACAACATCACCTCTTCTACGGGATAGACTACGGCCTCATCTACGGGAAGGAAATAACCATACTGCGTCATTAGCTGAGCCACGGCAAGAGATCTAAGCAATACAGACTTTCCGGCCATATTAGCACCTGTCACCAATGCCACTCCGGAAGAAAGTTTCAAACTAACGGGTTGAAACCTTTGCCCCCTTGTCTTTAGAATTGCCTCAACCTGTGGGTGCCTTAAGTTTACAAAAGAAGATTTAGGATCTTTTGATATGGTTGGTCTCACATATCCTTTTATCAGGGTCAATTTTCCCTTGGCAATAATAAGGTCATAATGTCCCAAAAGGTTTAAAGCATCTTGCAGAGCCAATCCCATTGGTTCTAATTGTCGAGACAATCTTCTTTTGACTCGGTCTTCTACTTGAGAGATTTTAATCCAAAGTTCATCTCTTTCATCTCCCTCAGGCAAGTTTTTATGCTGTTTACGAAGCTCTGCAAGCTCTATATCATAGCAATCATAGACATAAAAAGTCGGGATTCTCTTACCTTCCGGGTCAAGAAGTTTTACGACAGACGACAAATCCGGTATCTCCTGAAGATTTTGCAAGGACTCTTTTCTAATCTTCTCAACTGCAGTTGCAATAAGAGCCAGGTTCTTTATTTCGAAGAGATCAATATCTGTCAAAGTAGCTTTTGTTCTTAGAGCTGTTACCGATCCGCCTACATCCTTAAGTTGCATCAGTCTCAGACACACCTCAGAAATAGCTTTGATCGTCTCTTTGTCTTTTAAGTAGTCAAGAATTATCTGCACCTCGTTCAATGCATTCTCAATCTCTTCAGCCGTAGTGATCATCTCACTATTGAGCATACACCTTCTACCGGCGGGAGATAATAGCTCCAGCTCTTCACTAAGGTAACGAATACCCTTTATCTCTTTTATGTGATCTCCGAACCTCATATTTGTCTTACATCATAAACAGGAATACCGAGTGCTTTCTGCAACTCTTCTTTGAGCTCATTCGAATTGAGCAAATACCCATCCGGGGATTGGGGATTTATAGTCAAGGCTATCAATTTAGTAGCAAACAGCACTTCCATTGCTGCCCCGGAATGCAGATATAAATCTACTGCTTTAGGCGAAGCGAATATTCGTGTAAAGTCCCTTACAATAAGTTTGGCTCCAAGCCCCTCTACCCTTAATTGCTCCAAGAGTTTATCATTGACAGCACCACTCACGTAGATTGTATCATATTGTTTGAGCAAAGCCAACTTTGACTTGGGGATCATCAGGGCCGTTTTGATATCCAAGTCATGGACAAACCCTTCCTTGTCAATTCCCCAGATACCTTGTTCTATAGGCAACAACCTCTCAACAAGGTCTTTGTTTTCTATGGCAGGGAGACATATCAACCGATACAAAGCCTTGGTCTGCCTTACCAAATCGGGAATATTGGCAGAAACAGCGGCTCCTGTAGCAAGAATCATGGACTCCGATACCGTAGGAGAAGCGAGACTCAACCTTGAGAGGGCACCATCTACAATTGTCAAATCTATCCCGGTCTGAGCTGTTCTTTCTATCAATCTTCTCAAGCCATCGGTTGAAGAGGGTCCGCTAATGAGCAATTTTCCTTCTTCCACCACCTTTGCAGTTATAAGTCGTCCCAGCGCAGTCCATTGATTATCAACATCAATAATTTCTGCTGTCAAACGCTTTTCAAGGAAATGCTTCTCGGACGTAACAAAATATTTACCCTCCGTAAGATTTATCTCCGGTTTATCTGTTTCTGTAACCTGGTCTCTCTTCTCTCCATCTATACCAATCGAGGTAAGACAGACCTTAAGATGTTTATAATCTCGATCAAGACGTTTTAGAACATAGTTTAGGCATTCTGTTTTGCCTGCATTCTTGGACATTCCAACAATAGACACTGATCTATTCTTCACCAATTGTTCTATAAATGGCATCTTGATAATTATTTTCTATTCCTTGACTACTCTACTTGCAAAGATACTACTAAAGTAGTCGCTATACAATGAATTGCAGATTATAATAACAACAATCAGTTCGGAATAAACACTCCCCTCTAAATCTAAAAATTAAGCATTTGACACAAAACGCCAAAATCGCTATACAAACGTAAGTCAAACGCAATCAACAAAAGACAATATAGGCTGTTGTCAGCCATAAAAACTAACACCAACACTTCTTCAGAAACAGACTCTTTTATTCGTATGAATTTGTATTAGACCGGTATACAAACATACGCATTGAGCTATTGTTATTGACATTTTCAAAACTAAAAACGCTCCATAAGATTTTTCAATCCTTTCGGAAAATCGAAGCAACAACTTTTCTAATTCCTCTAAACAAATTGGAATAAGCACCTTACTCCCCCATCAAGAAGCGGTTGTTTTTATCGTCTACCTGATCCAAATCTGGATAGATCTATTTTCCCAACGATCTTTATTCCCGCAACATCTTTGGCATCTCCCAATACAAAAGCCGGTTTTCGTGTGGCTTGTGGTCTTTTCTCTTCACAATAATAGGCACAAATACGATTTAATTTATCCACATTTCCCCGACTGTTAGTATTGTCATTCAAACGAGAATAGACAGACTGAGCATCGATCAATAAGTTAAGAAAAGAGTTGTCGGCCCATGCAATATGACTTTGCACAAATGGAAAGACGATTGATACATTCGTAGACTTACGGACGGTACCATTTCGCTTGAAAACATCAAAGCCATGTCCACAGCTCAGCCAAAGATTATTCGTCACAATCGATCTGTCATGAAATGCCCTTCTACAATTTGAAAAAATGGTCAGTGCAAACTGCAATTTGGGTCGTATCTTACTTATTGTAGATTTTATAAAAGCATATTGTTCATCCAAATTGTAACACTCACTGAATATAACAATCTGAAATACCTCTCCGGGTGTCAATGATTGAGGTAAAAGGTGGTCCATGATAGGCCTCAGATTATATTTGACCTTGTCCTCATAAGGGAATTTCCTTGTCGATGTTAGGATGTAATTATCAACTATCATCATTGTATTACAGACATTTATGGGAGGGAATAAACCTAAGAGGGGGGTCATAAAATCCCAACTTTCCGCATGCTCTGAGGGGAACGCCGTACCATTGTCACCAAACAAATGAAAACAATTCTTTGACAGCTCAACATTTATTACAATAACTCCAAAAAGCTCGGATAGCCTCTTACACTCTGAAGTTTGCAAATCAGCTAAAAATACGGCATTAAGGATTTCGTTATCGGTATCCCGTACACGCAACTCTTCAATCTTTGGAAATGCCTCTTTCTCAAACTGCAGGCCACACTCACCTCCCACAGCTTTTTTCCAAAGCATTGCAAGCCAAGGACTTTTTTCGCGTTCTGCCTGAAACTCTGCAGTAGAGATATCAATCACAAGATCGGACTTACAAATAAAGCTATACATAGACACCCAATTATCCATAAGTGAAATGCTATCATCACTTGGCTCAAGGATATCCGGCCTTGACGACAAAAAGTCTCTTAGAAATCGATACTCACAATAGACTCGCCTACGCCTTTTCATCTTGTTTAATCTTTATATTCAGCAAATCCATTGCCAAACGATCGGCTTCGTCAAAGAATCCCCTTCCGAAAGAATCACTCAAGCTTCCATCACGATTAATAGTAATATTCTTGACATGTGGAGTATAAGCCGGACGCATTGTTTTGTCTGCATCATAAACATAGACAAGAGCTATATCTTCACGATGAACATACTCTTTGGCCACAAGGGTCTGAAGCTTACGTATCAAATACTCACTATGGGTCTCGACAATAAAGTTTACATTAAATCGATCATAAGCATCTATAAAAAGATTGGCCAGCATAGACTGAAATCTTGGATGGAGATGTACCTCCGGTTCTTCAATTGCAATTGTGGCTGAAGAATATTCCAATTTACAATCTTCCTTATCCAGGAACTCAATCTTACCTAAGTAATATCTATCTGAAGCCACATTGGTCACTTTGGACTCTAAGATGGCGATTTCGATCCTCAATAGAAGAACGAACATTTGAGTAATACCATACCCTTGCTCGGACAAAAGAGTACCCTTTTTGTCCGATGGTGTCCTGTAAAGTCTAAGAGTAACACCAAGCCCCTCAGGATCGACATCGATAGAAATACGATCTCCAATCTCAAACTTCTTGATCCATTCATTAATAAAACTACCGGGATGATAATCTGCAGCTTTATTGAGGTTGCTCAAAAACTTGTGCTTGGCAGAGAAATATCTATTGAGAAGAATTGTAAAGTCATCAACAGCCTCTAAGGCATAAAGACGCTTGACACTCACAATAGAAGAACTGACATAAGAGATCTCCTGAGGCAATTCAAGAGTAAGAATATCCTCTTGAATCTTTACAATGTACCTCAAAAACATCTTAAACATCCGATGATGATAAACACGATGCCCAAAAATAGGATCTTCAGAGTAACTAAAGTATGGGCTCTCTTCATAGCCACATAATTTGTTAATCTGCATCAACACCTCATACAAAAGATCAAAATTGACACGATTATCTTTCATCTGCTTCATCGATTCTATCGTCTCATTCTGAAGTTGCTCCTGTATAAAGTCGACATACTGATCTACCTGGTCCGATTGGTCACCTTCAGAAAGAATTTTTGAGTAAGCAATCAGATAGCGTTGATTAAGATTCAATGTCTTTTCATCAAGCAGACGAGGACGCTCTTCCCTTGAAGCTGAAATAACCTGCTTGGATGTCGTGGATAAGAATTGCTGCTCCATCTTGATAAAAAAGTCCAAGAAGGTCTTACATTGTGAAGAGGCAAAATCTTCTAAAACTTTATCTAAGGCCAGTTTAAGTGATGGAGGCAATTTTTCACCTTTTAACAAGCGATCCAATTCACCCCGTATGTCTTTGCAACTGAGTTTTTTTAGATCATCCATGATAGGTATATAAAACAATGTCCCAATCAAAGCAGTCTTATCCATTATTTCAGGATGCCCCGAAGAAAACTCTCCTACCAAGGTACGATCACAATCATCTCGATTAAGACTCCATATAACATCTATCAATGCATCTTTGCCATAATTATCCTCATAGGATGCAATAAACTGATTCAAAGAGTCTATCTGTTCATTGATATAATCAGAGTCCGCATCAACCATTGATGAAGCCGATTGATAAGAGCGAAAACGCTCCAACAAAAATTCTCCGTATGCGAACCTTATAAAATTAGCTTTGATAAGATTCAGATTGACTTTATCATCCCCCTTCAAAGATGACGAATAGATCAATTCTCCATTCACCAAACTTAACGAGACTTTGTAAAGATATCCGTCGTTTAGATCATCATTCTCAACCTGGCCAAACTGCAAACTGATCAAAACATCCTCCCCAAGGAGGTGGGAATAGACTTGATATTCGAATGTTATCGTATTGTCTTCCGTATCACGATTGACAACACGAAGAAAATTGCCCAGTACATTATTAGGGTGCTTTGTAAAATCCAGATAGTAATTGGATAGATTGATTTTTCTTCCGGCCTCAACATCTTTGCGAATTCCATTTAAAAACCCCTCAAATAGAATCATCGATTTGACAAGAGAACTTTTTCCGGAGCTATTGCAACCTGTAAGAATAGTGATAGGTTTGACATCAATGGTAACTCCCTTCTCATCAAAAACTCTAAAATTCTTAACTGTATATTTATTATCCATACTATAAAATATTATACCAAGAAGCTACTCTGAGTTATTTCACAATTTGGTTGAAAAGAATATCAAGTTGACTGTAACAAATTACTTCTTAGTCTCGATTCTTAGGAACATATCCGGCTATGATACTGATAATCTGTATAAAACATTTTATTTCAGTCACACAAAGCCATTATTATTGCTAACAATATATTACCACTAAAGGTAACGAATTATAGATTACAAAGTCTCTGAAAATGGGAAGAAGCGATACTCTCTCAAACAATTGTTTCTTAGAAGGCTTAAAAAGCAAACATAAAAAAGGCTTCGCATGAGCAAACACTCTGCGAAGCCAAACAATAGGTCTAAGCAATCAAAGATTACTTTTTGAATATATCGTTGATAACCTTATCTGCCGCTCCGGCATTGGCATATATATAATCATGGGAGGCTTTTCCGGCACTTTCTAATTTATACTTATGCATCAACATATCATCAACATATCGGTCAAACTCCTCTTGGTCATGGATACAAATACCTCCACCGGACTCCAACAAACCCAACGCCTCCTTAAATTTGTGATGCTCCGGTCCAAAAAACACAGGGATACCATAGACAGCCGCCTCAGGTGTATTATGAATACCCTTACCAAAGCCTCCACCAACATAAGCAAAGGTTGCATATCTATATAAGGAAGAGAGCAAGCCAAAGCTATCTACAATAATGCAATCCTTCTTCAGTATCGACTTGGAATTGGCATCCGAAAATCTGATGAAAGGACGTTTAACAAAGGAGGTTAGTTTCAAAATCCTTTCGTCATCAAACTCATGAGGAGCCAATATTAGTCTCACATTAGGATGTTTATTAAAATAATTGAGCAAGATTTTTTCATCCGGAGGCCAAGTACTGCCTGCCACTATAATAGGAGTATTGGAGGACTCTACCCATTTATCGAACATGGGTAGTTCCTTCCCATTCTGACTAATTTTAATGACACGATCCAGACGGGTATCTCCAACCACATCGACATTGGTAATCTTATACTTTGCCAATAGCTCTTTGGATGCATCATTTTGAACGTACAATTTATCGAAACATGTCAATAAATAACGATACATCTTGCCATACCATCTAAAAAATAGTTGAGAGGGTCTAAATATGGCTGACACCAAATAGGTTGGGATTTGACGATCCTTAAGTTCCAACAAAAAGCAAGGCCAAAAGTCGTACTTAATGAATATAGCCATTTTGGGTTTGACCATATTAAGGAACTTCTTAGCATTGAGAATTGTATCTGCCGGAAGGTAAGAAATTACATCTGCAAGTTCATAGCTCTTCCGAACTTCATATCCCGAAGGGCTAAAAAAAGTCAGCATGATTTTTTCTGAAGGATAATCACGCTTAATGCGTTCAATCAAGGGACGACCTTGCTCAAACTCACCCAATGAAGAAACATGAATCCATATATATCCGCCCTGTGTATCGAGTTCGGATTTAAGTTTTTTCCATAGTCTCCATCTTCCCTTCTGCATCATCTTAGCCTTAGGACTAAAGAAGATAGCACATTTGATTAGGAAAGAATAGACATTCCCAATAAAATTGTAAAAGAGTTTCATCCGAGACGTTCTATGGCCAATTTTATACGTTTAAGTGTTTCGTCTTTACCTAAAAGCTCGATAATATCGAAGATATGAGGGCCCTTGCTTTCGCCTACTAAGGCCAACCTACATGCATTCATGATCAGTCCCATGCCATACTCATTCTTCTCAATCCAAGCCTTAACAACAGATTCGGTTGGTTCGGACTGCACAGAATCCAAACCGGAAATAATCTCGGACATCTCCATTAGAAGTTTTGGACAATCCGCCTTCCAACGTTTGCGCACTGTTTTCTCATCATAAGTTTCGGGAGCGAGGTAGAAGAATTTGGATTGATCCCATAGTTCATGTACAAAATTTACACGTTCTTTGAGCAAGGATACGATTTTTTCTGTTCTATCCAAATCTGTATCCTCTACGCCATGTGCTTTCAGCACGACCTGAAATTCCAAAGCCAACTCTCTATTACTCTTATTTTGCAAATAATGATGGTTAAACCAGCGAGCCTTTTCATAATCGAAGCGAGCTCCACTCTTGCTGCATTTTTCCAGATCAAACTTGGATATAAGCTCATCCATCGACATAATCTCCTCATCGTCGCCCGGATTCCATCCAAGAAGAGACAAAAAGTTTACAACAGCTTCAGGATAATAACCGGCTTCGCGATAGCCACTGCTCTTATCTCCTGTTTTAGGATCGATCCAATCCAACGGAAAGACCGGGAATCCCAAACGATCGCCATCCCTCTTACTAAGTTTTCCATTACCATCCGGTTTTAGCAACAAGGACAAATGAGCAAATTGTGGCATTGTTTCTTCCCAACCAAAAGCCTTATAAAGCAAAACATGTAATGGTGCGCTTGGCAACCACTCTTCACCTCTAATTACATGAGTCACCTCCATCAAATGGTCATCAACAATATTGGCCAAATGATAAGTAGGAAGATCGTCAGCACTCTTATAAAGAACCTTGTCATCCAAGATAGAACTATTGATAACAACCTCACCTCTAATCATGTCTTGCACATGTACATCAATATTCGGCTCAACCAAAAATCGAATCACATATTGGCAACCTTCAGAAATCAGACGATCAACCTCATCCTTCGACATAGAGAGAGAGTTGCGCATCATGCCTCTCGTCTTGGCATCATATTGAAAGTTGTCTATCTCCTTACGCTTGGCATCAAGCTCTTCCGGTGTATCAAAAGCAATGTATGCACGATTGGAGTCTAACAACTGCTTCACATATTTCCTATAAATATCGCGACGTTCACTCTGACGATAAGGACCATAATTTCCACCAAAACTTACACCTTCGTCAAATTTGATGCCCAACCAAGTCAAAGCCTCAATAATATAAGCCTCAGCTCCCGGCACAAAGCGATTAGAATCGGTATCTTCGATACGAAGAATCATATCTCCACCATTCTTCTTGGCAAACAGATAGTTATACAAGGCAGTACGAACACCACCAATATGAAGGGCTCCCGTAGGACTTGGAGCAAATCGAACACGAACTTTAGAGGACATAGATGTCTTATATTTATGTAAAATTAAGCCTCCCAAAAGAGGCTTAATCGTATGTTTGAAAATAAATAATCTGTATATAAAAGGCCCTTTCGAGGCCCTAAAATGACTTCGAACAACAACTAAAAAGCAAAGGACTTTATCTTAAACGGTCCAACGCTCTAACTTTAGCTTCGTCTGCACCGATATTGCGAATTGCAAGATAAAGAAAGACAATACTTATTATCGGCATGGCAAACCAAAACTTAAATCCATAAGAAAGATTGTGTACTGAAAGGAAATTGTACGTTAGCATTGCATAATATATGAGCATACCCACAATCACGAGAGCATTGACAACGCTCAATCTAATCTGAAGCACCCTTTTCTTGTATAGGAAGATAGTTACAAAGGACAACAAAACCGACAAAAGATCAACAAAAAACAAACCCCAAGTCGGATCTGTAATGCCTCCTCCAATCTTACGAGCTCCGATAGTCAAAAATTCATATCCTCCGTCAGAAGCACTACCCATTCCCATCGGGAAGAATAATATTAAAGTCATTGCAACACCTGCAAGCAAAAGCCACAATGTCTGGATTCTCTGCCACATATCAGCTACTTTTTAAGTGTTATTTTTCCTTCTTCTTGGATTCTTTTTTCTTAGATTCGTTCTTTTCTGCTTCTAACTGAGCCTTAACCTCTTCCTGCATATCCATCGGAACTCCTGAAATTCTGGCATCCTCTCCCGGCATATAGTACCTAAGATCTCCGTCAAGATATTCCTGAGTGGCTATAAGGGTTGGCTTAGGCATCTTTTCGTACATACGAGAGATTTCTATCTGTTCCTCATTCTCGTGCACCTCCTCCAAATTCTCTTCGGAATAAGTTGCTACCTCCTCCAATTTCTTATCAAGCTCATGCTTGGTTTCCATAGCCAGTTGATTAGCCCTCTTGGCTATGACTCTGACTGTTTCATAAATATTGCCTGTATCAGCACTCAATACAGACACGTCTCTTGTTACTGTGTTGGTTGGAGTATTAATCTTTTCGAATTCCATAATGTTATATAGAAATTATAAGTTCTTAGAAATATGTTTAGATACAGATTCATAAATCTGTTTAGCACGCTTTAGAAACTTGCCATTGGGATATTCATTGACATACGAATAATATTGGTCCAAAACCTCCCTATAACGAGTTTGCACCTTCTCATTGACACTATTGACAGCCTCTTTGTATTGAGCTTTCAATATAAGGAAAACAAAATCCTCGCGATATTTTGTATAAGGGAATTTTTTGAGAGCATCTTTGGCAGTCACAATACAACTGCGATAGTTATTTCCCATAAATGTGCCTAAATTGTAATATAAGTCAGCAGCAAGATATTGCTTATAAGCCAACTTATCTTGCAATTCAAAAAGATACTGCTCAGCATCTTTGGCATACTTCCCTTTGGGATAAAATTCGATATACCCCTGCAACTCTTTGATAGCCTCATAAGTATCAGATTGGTCCAATCGAGGATCGGGAGAAATAGAATAAAGACCATAACCGGCCTTGAAACGAGCCTCCTCAACCATCGAAGCCTTGGGATAAGATGTATAGTAGCGCTTAAAATAAGCCGCAGCTGTGTACGGATGCTTACTCATATAATATGAATTTGCAAGAAGATACAGAGACTGCTCGCCCTCCGAGGTACCGTTAAACAAAGGAACTACATCTTCAAGTAAATCTGCAGCCTTTGTATACTTTCCCATATTGTAATACTTCTTGGCGTAAGAATATTTCAAATTGGCATCTGTCGACTTCTGAACCCTTACAAACTCCGAACAGGAGCTCAAAAGGAGCATAAATGTCATAAGAGGAACCAATATATTAGCTACTATTTTTTGCATATACAATATCATTAACCTCGCAAAGGTAGTCTTTTTTTTAATTTAGCTTAGAAGTCATTTTGAATTAATTAGGGAATTGATTAAGCAGACTTTCTAATTATTTTTGGATAACCGACTATATCAATAGCGACCTGTTTGCAACACAAACAGCCTAAAAGGAGACAAAAAGGTATCTAACATCTCTCTATAGATCCCCAATATTTTCCTTATCCCTAAAAAACAAAAAGGACTTCTCAATGACAAAGATAGCTGAAAGAAAAAGAGCAAACAACCCTTTTTTAGCAACCATGGCTCTCTCACAATTCAAGTATTTCTTTTCATACAAAGCTTATATCAGACATCAATAATATCAAATATTAGGCATTTTAAAAGCAAAATACCTAATGTATATTTCCGATTAAATCATAATTTATTAGATAAATAATGTAAATTTACCAGCAGGTCGTTTTGTCTAAAAACAGCCTGTTTTTGACATCAAAAAAGGCCATTTCTTCTATAAAAACATAGAGAAGGGAGATTTGTCGGCTTTGCTAAATGTTAATTTATATAAAGTGCTATTTTTATTTGTCTTTCGCCTGCTTAAAAACCGGCTTTAGGCCGCCTTTTTTGGAAGGTCGCGCGACTTGCAATCCATTCTCGCGCTACTTTGAAAGTGAACTCGCGCGAGGTTGCACCTGAAGTAGCGCGACTTCGCATGTCAAGGTCGCGCGAGATCAGATCCAAAGTCGCGCGAGAACGGATTGCTTCTCGCACGACCTTATTTGTTAAAATAGCGCATAAATAAAGCCCGTTTCGTACTATAAAAACGGGCAAAGTCGGCAAAAGGTCAATTGACCCTAACCCTCGAATTTGTGAATTTGAAGTTGAATCAGTGTTGTTTGAGTAGCTTTTAGAGCATTAGAGCAGGTAACAGTATTTAACAAACAATCCCCTCTCATGACGAGCTTCACAGCCCAATCATAAAGGACATTCTTAAGATTATATTTGATAGTTATTGGGTCATTGATTTGTTCCTCGTCGATAAGACATATCTTACCCTCTTGAAGGAATGATCCTCCAAGCAAAACAATCATCAAAAGGAAGGTAAGTAACATGATTATCTCCATGGTATCTGTCTTTATCGGTAACTAAGATACTAAAAAGAACGCTCTTTCGCAATCACTCATCCAGAACAATAAGAAGCCTTTTAAAAGTAATTACAACTAAGAATTATTAGAGATCAGGGTGCAACCATTCAAACAAGATCAATATTGAATCTGATAAGAAGCACCTTAAAAATAGCATCTTAGCATTTACCTTCATCTGGTTTGTTCACTTAGTTTGTCCATATGCTGAGTTTTTGTCATACAGACAGCTTTACTCATCTAAAATGCAGCTTACCTAAAAAAGAATCATTCAACCATATAGATAAAGCGATTGAGTACCCTAAAGATGCCCTTTACAACATTTATAGGGTAGCAGATTTAATAAACGCTATTAGTATTACATATATCTTTTCAATCTAAACCCTATACTATTATATCAAAATAGAATAAATTATAATAATATTACTACCTTTGTATGTGAATTATATTTCTCACTAAATCTAACGATTAATTCAAACGAAAGTATTTTAAAGATACTATTCGACACATTGAATTTTAATATTAATACACTATTCTTCAATACATTTTAATAAATAATTATGAAAACAAAATTATTATTCTACTCCTTACTTTCTAGTCTTGTATTGTTAGCAGCCTGCTCGAAAAAAGAGCCTGAGCCAAACAATAATGGACAGAATCAGTCTTCTACTGCAGATATTGTTATCAATGCAGAATCGAGTTATGGAATTTTTTACGGAAAAAGGTTTACACCTAATGCTTCAAATTATTTTATCATCCTGACTAACTGTACTATGTCTGATGGAAAAGCAACGGGAGAGGGAGAAATGATCACTTTAGATTGTTTTGCTCCAGCCCCTTCTCAGATCAGTGCTATAGAACTTCCAGAGGGTCGTTACGTATATGAAGGAAAATTGACTTTTGAGCCATTTCATATTAGCAAGCAAAACACATATCTTACTTTTGTAAATGAAAATGGAGTTATAAAAGATAAAGTTGATATTATAAGTGGTAGTTTAGATATTAAAAAAACGTCTGGTGGAATAACTATTCATGGTATCTTTACCATTGAAGGAGGAAAGACCGTTGAGGTTAATTATTCAAAGAATATTCTTTTTGAGAATCAGTCTGGCTCATTTGGGAAAGATATTAATGTGGTTGCAAAAAATATTTTTGGGTCTACATATTATGGAGATCCATCTAATACCGGATTCAGTGAATATTTAGTTAGTCTTGGTGATTGTGAAATGACTGAAGATCATAAGCCTAATAGTGCCGGATTTATAATTGACATAGATTTCTGGGGTGCAAAATCTGTAACATCTAATGAGGCTGTACTACCCGAAGGAACATATCATTTCTCAAAAGAGATTGGAAATAATACGATGTATTCGGTGAATACAAAAGGGAATGATATACACCAACATTCATCTATTCCTGTCCCTTATACCGATGGAATGATTACAGTCAAACATATTGAGTCCGGATATGATCTTTCCGGAGAGTTTATTATGAGTGATGGGTATAAGATGACTATTGCCTATAAAGGAGCTATTAAATTTGATAATAAAGCTCCAGCTGAAACAGGTGATCTAAAATTGAATTTTACAACAGCGGAAGTAGAGTGTTATGGGGATATTTATGGAGCAAAGACTGCAAACTATAATGCAACGTTTAGAACATCAGATAAGAAGTATGCTTTAACATTGGATTTTAACGATGTGTTACCAGACGGAGATGCAGTTATAACCTCTCAAACATATACATTAGATAAAGATATGGAAGCTTCTGCGGGTAAGTTCTATTCAGGAGAGGATGATGGTATGGGACCAATTGGAACCTATCTCCGAATAGATGAGAATGGAAAAGAAAGATATGTTTATGTAAATGGAGGAACTTTTACAGTTAAGAGAGATGGTAAATCATATGTGTTTACATTTGATTTTACAACGACATCTCAGGCTAAGATTACTGGAAATTTCAAAGGGGAAATTGTTATAAAACAGAAAAAATAAAGACATTAATTTGTTATAGAATTGAAGAAAAAAATGAGTAACAAGATGGTTTTTTTGAGCTTAATACCATTATTATTTGTAATGATATGCTCATGTAAAAATGATAATTCTCTTATAGATGAAATTCCTGATACGAATGGACAGGTGGTTGAACTTAATTCAGATATGTTCATCAAGTATGTATGGGATTACAAGGAGTCTCCCGAACATTTTGTTTTTAAAGGGAGAAAGCCTGTTATAGTTGATTTCTACACAGAAACATGTACGCCATGTAAGGCCTTAAGACCTATTCTTGAGAACTGGGCAAAGCAATATGTAAACAAAGTCTATTTTTACAGTATAGCTGTTGACAAAGGTGATAATGCAGGTATATATAAAGTAGCTGCCAAAGTGTTTGGTTTTGGAGGATATCCTTCCATCCTTATGATTCAGGCTAATGGGAAAGTGAAGGGGGTTATGGGATTTAATTCCAGAACGCATTCCGAGATAGAATCATTTTTAAATAATAACGGAGTTCTATAATATTCTATTTATCCCTATTCTTGTTAGAAACAGGAAAATCTAACATAAACCAGAATTCCTCGATAAAGAAGAAGTTAAGCTTTGAGATGTCTCAAAAAAAAGGATGGCCTCGACTGTACTTAATTGACAGTTGAGACCATCCTTATCTTATTTATTGTTTTTATTGAATAACAGCAATCATTAAGACTACTTCTTTAAAAGATGTACACTCTTAGCTCCTACCACTACTACATATTCCCCTGAAGGATAACGGCTCATATCTATATGACCATTTCCCTGATTATCCGTTACAGAAGAGAGAATATTTTTACCACTTAGATCGAATACCTTAACTTGGGCATTGCAGTCGGCGTGCTCAATGAATAGATCCGAAACAACCGGGTTAGGATATATTTGAATATGCTCATTTTCTACCTGACAAACAGCAGTTGTTCCATTATCCCTGAAAGTAACATAAGGCATATCACTTCTTAGTACCGGAAGTGGTGCTGCAGCCTCATTATAAACACCCACAACAAGTTTGACCGGATAATTATATTTGTTATGACCATTTATAAACTGGAGAAGATCATCTTTCGCATCTTTAATTACCGGCAAATCCATTGTAATCTCCGAGCCTTTCCAATTGTCTTTGATAGTCGTCAAGGCTATAAGAGTTTGTCCTATTGGAACTCCCTTTTCAGGATCATAAATAATCAAAGAAGCAGCGCAGTATTTGACATTCTTCACAAATTCTGATCCTACATCCTTAAGTGTAAAACCATTAATCTGATAATCATCGTCATTGATAAAATCATTGGCATTGATAAAATATTCAAACTGATTATTCAACAAACTCTTATCCAAGCTTATTATGTATCCGGTACGAATATGATCGGGAGTAGTTACAACTGCCTCCTCAACAATCGTTGTTTCTGCATAAGAAGACTCCTTTGTTTCACCTTTACATTCAGCCGTAATCCTAACATGTGTACCTGGATCAATTGGAAGACGATCTATGTATATAGAGATATCATCTGTCTGTCCTTCTGCATAAGCAACGTTTCTCTGATCTTCATAAATCAAATAACCCGATTTAACATCATAAAACTTAATGCTGGTAAGAGCTAAAGCCTCTTTATTGCCTTCATTCTTAACCTTAAAATTAATACGTGAATTTTCTGCAAACTGCAATTTAGCATTCGCCCCCTCTAAAAGCAAAGTAAGCTTAGCTTCCTCTTTTGCAGGCTCCTCAATATTGGCAATATGTCCGTCCGAATCTGTAGTAAAATACGCTTCGTCTGCTATTCCATAAGTCCTTAGCAATCTGTAATAATTACCATCACTTGACTTTGCCTCACCATAGACCCTATATTTTGCATTTGGGGTTAAGGTAAGTCCATTTTCAGCACTTTGGAGAAAAACTCTGACTCTGCCATTTTCTGGCCGCACTTCATACATATTATTGCAATACAAATTCAAATATTCATTAGAGTCGACAATCTTTCGATCATCTTTATTATCAACATTCTCAATTACAACTCTCACCTTAGTAGAAAGCATATCAGCCTGTCCCAAAGTCAAATACATGATGCAATGGAGACCTCCTCCACCTATCTTCTTAAGTTCAAAACTTCTACACTCAACAAGTGTGGGAGCTTCTACAGAATTACCTTCTCTGTCCGGAGTGAAATTAACGATGATTTGTTGGCCTCTATTGAAGCCACCACCTGATCCACCACCAATACCAAGAGCATCGGGATTGAGCAAATTGAGATCAAAATAACCATTGGACATGCCCGCCCATCCCCAATTAATATGAAATAGACCTTCAGAGTCATACCCATCACAAACAAAGGCATGACCACCGCCATCTCCATAACCAAGATATTCTACCGGACGTCTCTCCGTAAGCTCCTTTCTTATCATTGCATTCCATTGCCTCTGAGAATACATATCCCTATCAAGGATTTGAACCGACTTGTCGTACTTAAAGAATTTGCGAAGAGCTGTAACGACATCTTGCCCAAAAGCACCGCTCGCATTAGTAGCATAATTCATCTTCACAGCTACTCCTACATGGTAACACAATGTTGAAAGCGCAGCTTTTTGCCGGTCAGAAACTGTTTGACCATTCTCTATAATACCGGGCATATTATCCCAATCATACGCTACATCGAAATTTGCACTATGTGTTTCACGATATACATCAGTATAGGTATTCGAACCGACCCCTCTATCCGGCCATTTGTAATATCTCATGATCTGAGATGTGGCTGTGGCAACACAACCTACAGGGCAATGCCGCCCATAATATATCGGAGTTTTGTCATTCCAAGGAGCACTCTGATTCCAAAGTATATCTGCAAGAAGTGGAGAAACAGAGCTATTAAGAGACTCTTGAGAAATGGTCATTTGCTTGTTGCCATCTGCAAGATAATGCCTGATAGCAGCCTGGTATGAAGATATAAAACTACTGAAGTTGTCCGGCATATTACGATCTGAGAATGAGCCTTTATCAGAATATCCCAATGTCATGGGCAACTCATCATCACCCGCAACCATCAAAAAGCCATCCTGATCGCCATAATTGAAAACATAGTAAAGCACAGCATCTGAAGAGGCCTCAACAGATGAAGCAGACCTTAGATCTTTGGAATTAAAAGATGGAGCAGAAACCAATTTAAGCTCCTTGTCTCCTCTCAACAAAGATTTTTTCTCAAAAAAAGACTTCGCATAAGCAGTTGCCTGCTCTCGACTAACCGGATTGGCAAAAGCCTCTTGAGGCATTAAGACGATGCAACCGGTCAAGGACAATACGCCCATCGACCAGCCGACTACCCTTCTCAGCAGGGTACAAATTTGTTTATTCATTTTTAATATAGTTGTATTTAACAATCGATTCAGAGTAAATTGGCCTTACCATTGCAATAATAAGCCAACAGTTGACACTAAAGAAAAATCACACAGTACTGCTCCCCTCATATTCGAGAGACTAAGAGAAAGCCGAAAATAGATAAAAAGCACCGATATAAGTACTAAATATCTCCATTATGACCACATAAACATTACAAAGTGTTTGATCTAATAACTAACGAATTTCTACCACAAATACTGTTTCAACGACAAATATAATAACTAAGCAATAAAAACAAGACAATATGAATATATTGCCATCATCATTACAATAGTTCAAGTGCAAGAAGGATGGCATATTTCAAATCCTACAATTAAGATCAAAAACATCTAAATAATAAGAATATAACGATTAGAAAATGCGGTCAGAAAACCATGTTCATAAAGGATTTAACGACTTAACAAGGACTTGAAAATCATATCGACCGATAGCATCAAAGGAATTCTTCTCACGAAGGACTCAATAAAACTAACCTTACCCTTAGAGCGATAACTGCCAATACTGCATCAAATAGTTGTGTAAAGAGCGTGTAGCAATATCTCGTACTGCTGTGCCGAGGCTGTTTAGATTGCTCGCTGAGACGAGAGAAAGATTAGCAGATAGATGTTTTTCGATTGTATTGAGTACTTACAATCTATTCAGCAATGCATCCATCGGACAGTTATCTTTTGCTCCAGGGTATGCAAAACCGTAAATGAGAACATCGGGAGTTTGCATCAAAAATTACGTCTCATTCGTTTTGCATTACAAAGATAAACTATCTAAAATATCCGATAGTACGACTTACAGTGTATTCAGAATACTATTTATCATTTAGCGCATTTAAATAAACATATATTAAGCAACAAGGGAAGAGACAAACGCATTTTTTAGGATTAATTACTCAATAATTATAGGCTTTTAAGCAGCAAAAGGCCCAAAGACCTATCAAATACGGCATTCAGCGCATCTACACCAAGATGATGTTTATCTACTATTCCACACATTGTCTCTGAAAAGAGGATAGCAATTCGACGTGAAAAAACATCAAAACAGATAACAATAATCGAAGCAATTAATACAAATCACACCAACTGTGCAAAAGACTAATAGAATCAAAAATTAAGAAGTACTCTTATGATTTTGGCCTCTTAACCTCTAAACATACTCTTCCAAACTAAACACAGAGAATTAACAGATATAAATAAAGTATCAATTTACACTGACAAAGAGCGTATTGATCGCACCAACCAAATATCAATTTATAAGAATAATACTAATTTCGATATTCAATTCACCATTTAGAAACACTATTAAGAACAAAAACAAACAACAATCCCCCTATAACTTACAGGCACATATTTAACATATTATATCATCAACCGGAAACGTTATTGTATTTATGGAGATATTGAGCTAATAGATTGGAAGAGCGATAAATAATGAATACTTTTGCGGTCCAATTATAGGGATCTCTTGGTTGGCGAATTGAGAAATCCAATGGAGCAACTAAAAAGATTAGGACACTATCTTCAATTGCTCAGCACATTGCATGATTGCGGAAGCTTATACCTGATTGAGCTTCACAGTTTAGGACAAACATTAGTTAATAATATGATTATGAAAATTACCCGAGCAAAGCAGACTGTCTTTGCATTTTTGAAACTAAGAGAAAGAACAAATTGGTTGAGAAAACCAATACTTTCCCTGCTTATTTTATTCATGGGTGTCGGCATGTCTTTTGCATTGCCTGTTACACCTTCACAAGCAAAAAAAGCAGCACAAGAGTTTTTTAAGAGTAAGTCATCACTTAGAGGGGAAAGTAACCTATCTCTTCAGCTATTATCAGCCCCCAACTTTATGGGTGAAGAGACGGTAGGACTTCGTTCTGAGGATAATAGTCGAGACAATTCTGCTCTTTATTATATCTACAATAGAGGGGAACATGATGGTTTTGTAATGATTGCAGGCGACGACAAACTACCTCTTGTATTGGGATATACATTGAATGGAAAATTCTCTACCCAACACATGCCGGACAATCTCAAAGCGTTTCTCGAGACCTATCAACAGAATATCAAAATGCTTCTTAAGGCCAATAAGACATCGTCCAACCGACTTAGAAGCATTGAAACAGTCAATCCACTTCTCGGTAACATACAATGGGATCAATCATTCCCATGGAATGCTCATACTCCCAAAGACTCTGAGGGTAAAAATATGCCTGTTGGATGTGTAGCGACAGCCACATCTCAAATCATGAGATATTACAAATGGCCATTGCAAGGAGAAGGCAAACATGAATACATAGACTCAAAATCAAATGTGAAACGAAAAGCAGACTTCACAAAAACCTATGATTGGGATCATATGCCTGCGAGATATGACGATCCACGCACAGCCACTAAGGAAGAACAAGACGCACTTGGCATCCTTTGTCTTCATGTAGGTATTGCCGAAGATATGGGATATGGAAGTAATGCCAGCGGAAGCTTCATACAAAATGTTGTTCGTGCACTGAGAGACAACTTCAAATACGACAAAAGGACAAAGGTTATCAATAGAAACCTTAAGACTCAAAGTCAATGGGAAACAATCATCCGAGGAGAACTAAACAGCAAGCGTCCGGTCCTTTATGCGGGATACGGGCAAGGTGGAGGCCATGCATTCGTCTGTGACGGATACGACAATGAGGGTCTTTATCACTTCAATTGGGGATGGGGTGGCATGTCAGACGGCTACTTCGACCTGAATGTATTGAGTCCGGGAGCACTTGGTATCGGAGGAGGGTCCGGAGGCGGCTTTAATGAAGGTCAATGCATCGTTGTCAACTTCCAACCGGACAAAACGCAAAGTACTCAAGCACCCAACACTTTCATTGAGGGCGACAAAATGGAAATTGATTTATCTTCCGCTATAGACAAGAATGCTTCGGTCTGCAAAATGGAGGTAAAGTTGACCGAGATTCTTGCATTGAGCACATCTGTAAGACTTGTTCTCGAAAATACCAATGATAGCAAAGACAAGTACATCCTTCCACAAGAGGAAGAAGTGGAACTCGACGGAAGGCCGGTATATCCAACTCCAATCAAATTTACGTTACAAAGACGTGAAAATGAGCTTGTGCTTGACAGTCTAAATACCGAATACAAAGTCTATGCCGAAGCAAAAGCTGAAGATGGCGAATATTACCGAGTAAGAGGACTATACGGCACCCCTCTGGAACAAATTATCACTACAGATGAGCATGGATGCATCAAGTCAGCAAAAAAAGACATCGACAGAGGCAAGATTAGCATAAATAAAAATGGAGCTATAGCCGATCTCTTTGGATACGAAAAGAGTAAAATCACTTGCCTGGCTTCTAATACAATGAAGCGTGAACAGATAGAGAACACCGTATTGAGAATTGTGAAACATTCCAACCAAAAACTTCTTTTCGAATTTGACAAGAATGTTCCCTACGAGATGGGGCAAGACAATCGCATTACCTTTTTTATCGATCGTCTTCCCATCGAGCCCGGAACAAAAGTGGATATATCTCTTAAAACTCAATTCAAATATAGAGAGACTACCATTTTAGAAGATGTAGAAGTCAAGAAAGCCTCTACGGTAAGAGAAGGATATCTTATCAAGTTTGATGAAACTAAATGGGATCAACGAATCAACCCTGAGAGTGTCCATATCAAAGGTTTCTCTATTGAAGATGTGGCTACTGAGCATCAGCCCAAGGATCTGGCCGTCCTTGCATACCTATCTTACGACTATATGTTTTCCAAAATCAATTGTATAATCAACAGACAAGATCTACATCTCAAAGATTGGGATGGCTCCAAGCACGAGTTTGAGATTACTCTCGGTGACAACCCCGAAGAAGTAAGTCGTTTCAAAGAGTTTAGCAAAGTTCTGGCAACAGATAGAGTAGATCTTCATTTGATTGTTTTTGATAAGAATACCGGGATGCCGGTAACTGTTCTTGAGATGGATGAAATCAAGGTCGGATTTAAACAACCTAAAATAGTTTTATATAAGATTGACATTCAAAAAAGCGAGCACGGAAATATATCTCTTGCCAATGTAGATAATCCCGACGCCGTAAAAGAAAACACCATAGTAGAGGTGAGCATCAATCCGGATAAGGGTTATGAAATTGATCAGCTCCTTATCAATGATGTCAACATTGCACCGGATACTTTCTTTAAGTTGACCAAAAACACAACTATCAAGGCAACTTTCAAGGTGAAACGCCCGGTTATTACTTTGACACAATACGGAGAAGGAGAAGTTGTTATCGAGGGGGCTGATCTATCCAAGTCTCATGAAGTAGATTTGGGCACCCAAATTACCATTAAAGCGACTCCTAAGGAAGGCAATATGATCAAGGTGATCTTAATCAATGGTGTAGAGGCAGAGAATAATAAAACATACACGATCAACGAAGACACCAACATCATTGTATCCTTTATTCTGGATACACCTGTTGATAATATATCTTCAAATGATATCGTTATCTATCCGAATCCAACAGCCGATCTGATCAATGTAACAAATACAACAAGCAACGCTACTGTAAGACTATACAGTATCTCAGGACAATTGATAAAAGCTACCCGGACAGATTCAGAAGGATCTCTTGTCATGAATCTATCCGACTTGCCTCAAGGTATTTATATCATAAGTATTGACAATAAAATTATGCGTATCGAAAAACGATAAGAATTAGCATAAGTAAGTTACAACTAACGACAAAAGGGGCTGTCTCAAAATTAGACGAGACAGCCCCTTTGTCATATTCTCTTAATTGACTCTTTAGTCAGATTGAAGCTTTTATCTTACCTATCATCACCATTTGTCTGGTAGTATCCCAAAAAGTGTGTAAAGGAGGTTTATCTTTGAGTCAAAATTAATCATTTCATTTCATTGTTTTGTTCATCCGTCAGGCGGACATGAAAAACACCGGGGGGATTGGCGTCCGCCCGG